>JBBSDC010000001.1:0-71329 GCA_038249705.1 Bacteroidales bacterium
TGATTTCCGTTTGCAAAATATTCCCGATGCAGATGGCGATCCAACGCTTATACACCAGCTATGGGTAGTTTTAATCAGTAACGCTATTAAATTCACATCCAAAAAAACGCATCGCATCATCGAGGTTGGCTTTACTACCGACGACGAATCAACAATTTACATGGTAAAGGACAACGGAGCCGGGTTTGACATGGCTTATTACAACAAGCTCTTTAGCTTGTTTCAACAACTGCACACATTGAAAGAATTCGAAGGCTCGGGTGTAGGATTAGCTCTTGCAAAGCAGATAGTTTTAAAACACAAGGGGCGTATGTGGGCCGAAGGAATAGAGGGCGAAGGAGCTACGTTTTACTTTACATGGCCGGGGAAGAGTTAAAAGTGAATAGTGAATAGACTCACCATTTAGCAATGGCACAAACAGAAACTAACAAACAAAAAGATCCGATATATAGTTGATATTCAATAGATAGCATTCATGTTAGATGAAAGTAAAAAGCTGTAGCGAAGCGAAAGTTGTATTGAAACGGAAACCAAGCCTAAGCATGGTTGCGCTCTGCGTCATGAATAATGATTAATGCCCTTCGGCACCGCTCAGGTTAGTGAATACTGAATAATTTTGTTTGACAACTGTATGAACGATAAAGGTGAATAACGAAAACTGATATGAAATCTTGCGATTAGCTTTTCTTCTCATTAATGTTCTGCCCCAGGTATCAGGCATGGAAACCATAATTACATCAAAGTTTTCTTTGCCCGAAGGATACTGCCTTCCCGAAAACCAATGTATATCTGGATCAAGCAGAAGTTTTTCCGGGTGCAAAAGCCATTGTCATATTCAAAGCTGAATGCTTTTTACCTTTGGCTTGTTGGGCTGAAAGAACTCTCACACATTTACGACCATTTAGTCCTGCCCAGTCAGCATAAACCCATATATAAATTTCAGGCACTCATCCTATTTGTTTAATAAGTTTAAGTCCTGTAGTTTTTTGCCAAACTCATCATTAGCAGTGAGTTTCAGAAAATCATTCTCCATGTTCATCACTCTAAGTACATTAAAATAGGCACCTAAAGATCAGGTGGAAGGATTCGTTGGAAGAGAGATTGGTTAAATTTATATATAAACCAGTATGGCGTTAAAACAAAAAACGCTGTAATATGAAGTATTACAGCGTTTTGTGTTTTGTTTTGTGTGATCCGCTTGGGATTCGAACCCAAGACCCCATCCTTAAAAGGGATGTGCTCTACCTACTGAGCTAGCGAATCATTCTTGTTATTTTGAGGGTGCAAAGGTACAGCTTTCATCCAATTCTGCAACTTAATTTGAAAATAAATTTCTTATCCTTGAATTCCAGTTAATTACACCTGAAAGGGTTCACTTAACCCTATATGAGCTTCGGTTTGCAGGCTAAAAAATGAAGATTATCCAGTGAAATTCATTTCAATTATTTGAACCATTCTGTACTTTCACAATTTAGATTTAATTAATACCGAAGGATTCCCTTTCCTTCACGAAGAATGGTTACTTCTCCGTTGGTACAATCAAGCACGGTTGATGGGATATTTCCGCCAAAACCTGCATCAATTACCAAATCAACATTATTAGCAAACTTTTCGTAAATCAGCTCAGGATCAGTTGTATACTCAAGTATTTCATCATCATCATGTACCGATGATGACATAATCGGATTGCCTAACAATCGAACAATCTCGAGTGTTATCGAATTGTCTGGTATCCTGATACCTACAGTTTTTCTCTTGCTTTGGATATGTCGCGGCACATTGTTGCTCGCATTTAGAATAAATGTGAAAGGCCCGGGAAGATTTGCTTTCATTACTTTAAAAATGCTATTTTCAATAGGCTTGCAGTAATCTGATAATTGACTCAGATCGGAACAAATAAATGAAAAAGTCGCTTTCCCTGGTTTTATTCCCCTCAAATCACAAATGCGCTCTACAGTTTTGCTTTTAAAAATATCACATCCAATTCCATAAATCGTATCGGTAGGATAAACAACTATTCCTCCGTCACGAAGACATTCAACAACTGTACGCATCTGACGTTCATTCGGATTGTCAGGATATAATTTTAAAAGTAATGCCATGCGGGTGGTTATAAATCCATTTTCTTTGAATCTTCAATAAATTTTGCCATTCCCAGATCAGTCAAAGGATGGTATAGCAATCCCAGAATTGATGATAAAGGACTTGTAATTACATCTGCACCAAGCTCAGCACATTTCACAATATGATTTACATTACGGATTGAAGCAGCCAAAACCTGTGTTTCGTATCCGTGATAGCTATAAATATTTACTATTTGTTCGATCAACTGAAGGCCATCAACACTTGTATCATCAATCCGGCCAATAAATGGTGAAACATAGGTTGCACCTGCCTTTGCAGCCAGTATCGCCTGTCCGGACGAAAAGACCAGTGTGCAGTTTGTAGAAATTCCCTGATCTGATAAATATCTGATGGCTTTTATTCCATCTTTTATCATTGGTATTTTTACAACAATATTTTCGTGTAAATCAGCCAGTTCAAGAGCTTCTTTTATCATGCCTTCGTAGTCGGTTGATAAAACTTCTGCGCTAACAGGTCCATCAACTATTTCGCAGATATCAACATAACGTTTTAAAATACTGTCGCGACCTTTGATGCCCTCTTTTGCCATGAGCGATGGGTTGGTTGTAACACCGTCCAGAATTCCTAATTCATTGGCTTCGCGGATCTGATCGAGATTTGCTGTGTCTATAAAAAACTGCATGAAAGTAAGTATTAGCGTTAATATAACTTTTTCGCAAAGTTAGAATCTTTTAACGAGAGTGAAGGTTTTTTGACTATGATTAATTTGGGAATAACCTGGCATTGAAATCAAAATAGTTATAAATTGTAAGTGTAAATTATCGTATAGTTTTAATAAACAGAATATTACATCGAAAATATATGATAATTAAAGTGCATAAAAAAAGGGTAAGCTACTTATATCGCACCGCTCAACTATTTACCCTTGCTACATTCCTGTCCTGGGGGAGTTCAATAGGAGCTGGTCGTATAAGACTTACCCGAATGCAAAAGTACAACTTTTTATGATTTAAAAAACATCTGGCAGATTTTTAGAGGTTTTTAATCAAGTTTCTTACCTTTGCACTAAACCAAAACCAATTAAACCTAAAACGTTATGGAAACCAATTCACGCACTGTTTTCAATAATTCATTGATTTATGGCTTAATAACGGCCGCAATTTCTATTGTGTTTGCTGTATTTGCCTATATTTTGGATATTCCTCAGCAAAGCCCGATCATGTATTTTAGTTTTGTAATACTTCTGGCAGGTATGATTTATGGCACTGTTCAATATAGGAATAAGTATTCTGGTGGCTACATTTCATTCGGCAAAGCTTTTATATCAGGATTTCTGATTGTAATAATTGCAGCCGTAATTTCATCTATTTATTCCTATATTTTCCTCACTTTTATTGATCCGTCCTATCTTGACAAAATAGTTGAACAAGCCATGGAGAAAGCTGAAAAAAGTATGATGGATAAGGGGTTAACAGATGAACAGATGGAACCAGGTCTTGCCATGACACGAAAATTTTTGAGCCCTGGAATTATGAGCTTTTTTGTTGTAATCTATTCAGCTTTAATCGGCGCTATTTTTGCTCTCATATCAGCTGCAATAATCAAAAAAGAAGATAAGTCGTTAAAAGGGCAGTTTTAATAAATCTGAATAAATGGATATTTCTGTAATAGTGCCATTACTTAACGAAGAAGAATCACTTCCGGAACTTTGCCAATGGATTGGTGCAGTGATGTTAGAGAATAATTATTCGTACGAAATTTTACTGATTGACGACGGAAGTTCGGATAATTCGTGGAATATTATTCAACAACTTCATCAAAATGACAACAGAATAAAAGGAATTAAATTTCGGAGAAATTACGGAAAATCTGCTGCGCTTAACACTGGTTTTAAGACTGTTGCAGGCGATGTAGTTATTACTATGGATGCCGATTTGCAGGATAGTCCCGATGAAATTCCTGGTTTATTTAAAATGATCAAAGAAGATGGATTTGACCTTGTTTCCGGTTGGAAAAAAGTACGTCATGATCCTTCGCTCACGAAAAATATACCCTCAAAGTTCTATAATTCGATGACCAGCCGCATGTCGGGTGTTAAACTGCACGATCATAACTGCGGATTGAAAGCCTATAAAAAAGATGTGGTAAAAAGCATTGAAGTGTATGGCGAAATGCACCGCTACATCCCTGTAATTGCCAAATGGAATGGCTTTAAAAAAATAGGGGAGAAGGTAGTAGAACACCGAAAACGTAAATTTGGAGTTACCAAATTTGGTGTTAACCGATTTGTAAACGGTCCTCTCGATTTGATTTCGATCATGTTTGTTTCCAAATTTGGTAAAAAACCTATGCACTTGTTCGGAATGCTCGGAATGTTTCTTTTCATAATCGGCTTTGCAATTGCGGGGATCCTGGCTTATGCCAAATTCTTTCTGGCCGAATATCGTATGACCGATCGTCCTCTCTTCTATTTTGGTTTACTCAGCATGGTTCTAGGTACACAGTTATTTCTTACAGGTTTTCTGGCCGAAATGGTTGCACGGAATTCTCCCGAACGAAATCAATATTTAATAGAAAAGGAGATTTTTTAATCATCTTTGAGTATAACTGAAAGCTGCCGGAATGGGAAAACGAAAAGTCATCATCATCGGAACTGCCTACCCGTTCAGAGGCGGTGGCATGTCGACCTACAACGAAAGACTTGCGCTTGCATATCAACAGCGTGGCGATGATGTTACCATTTTTACATTCAGCCTTCAGTATCCGGGATTCCTTTTTCCGGGTAAAACGCAATATTCCACTGATGAGCCTCCAGCAGGTCTTGATATTAAAGTAGCAGTCAATTCAATTAATCCATTTAATTGGCTTAGTGTTGGTTCCGAAATAAAGAATCTCAAAGCTGACCTTATTATTATACGCTATTGGATGCCTTTTATGGCTCCATGCCTTGGAACCCTTGCAAGGATTATCAGGCGGAATAAGGTAAGTAAAGTCATAGCAATTACCGATAATATTATTCCTCATGAAAGTATGCCGGGAAGCAATTTGCTTTCGCGTTATTTCGTTAATAGTTGCGATGGATTTGTTACAATGTCGCGCGCAGTATTAAGCGATCTGGATAAATTTGATAAAGTGAAACCACGAGTATTTTCTCCTCATCCTTTGTATGACAATTTTGGCGCTTCGGTTTCTAAAAATCAGGCTAAAAAAGCTATAGGTCTTGATGAGGATATAAACTACATTCTATTTTTTGGTTTTATCCGCGAATATAAAGGGCTCGATTTATTAATAAAAGCTTTTGCTGATGAACGATTCCGGCAATTACCTGTAAATCTACTTATTGCCGGTGAATTTTATATTGATGCCAAACCTTATCTTGAACTGATTGAAAAACTTAATTTGAAAGAGCAAATTGTTCTCCGTACGGAGTTTATTGAAAACAGTGATATTGTAAATTATTTCTGTGCTTCGGATATTATTGCTCAGCCATACAAAGATGCTACACAAAGCGGAGTAACACAGATTGCTTACCATTTTGAGAAACCTATGCTTACTACAAATGTCGGTGGATTATCCGAAATGGTTCCTGATGGCATGGTAGGTTATGTGGTGAACCCGGTAGTGAATGAAATAAGTGATGCTTTGCTGCGTTTTTTTAATGAAAACAAAGAAAAAGAATTCTCAGCCAATGCAGCCATCGAAAAAAAACGATTTAGCTGGGAACTCCTCCTTAACCGGATCGATTCAATACTTGAACAATGAAAGCGTATAGATATTAATGAAAAAAGTATTCGTTACTTATTTCAGGTTTATCTGACAATTTGAAATCCTTGAATAATAATTGAGCAGTAACCATTTGCAAGAGAATGAATTAACACAAAATCATTTTCAGTTTAACTAATAATACTTGTAACACCATGCTAATCAGAAGTAAAGCCCCCTTACGCTTAGGTCTTGCCGGCGGTGGTACCGATGTATCGCCTTACTCTGATTTATATGGTGGTGGAATTTTAAATGCTACCATCAATCTATATGCTTATGCCACTATTGTGCCGGCTAATGATGGAAAAATCATTTTCGAAACTGCTGATGGTAGTCTTGTAAAAGAATTTCCAGTAAATCCGGAAATCAAACCAGAAGGAATTTTCGATATCCATGCAGGTATTTACAATAGAATAGCTAAATTATTTCCGGATAAGAAATTGTCGTTCAAACTAATTACATCCATTGATGCACCTCAGCAATCCGGACTTGGAACCTCATCAACTCTTGCAGTAGCCATACTTGGAGCTTTTGTTGAATGGCTCAAACTTCCTTTAGGCGAATATGATATTGCACAAATGGCTTATGAAATTGAGCGTTCCGATCTGGGTATGGCAGGAGGGAAGCAGGACCAGTATTCGGCCACTTTCGGGGGCATAAATTTCATGGAGTTCTATAAAGATAAAGTCATTGTAAATCCATTAAGGATCAAAGATTCGTACTTAGATGAACTTGCTCATAACCTTGTACTTTATTATACTGATACCAGCCGTTTATCATCACAAATTATACAAAAGCAACAGCAAAATGTTTTAAATGAAGACAAAGCTGCTATCGAAGCCATGCACCAATTAAAAAATCAAGCTGTAATGATGAAAGAAGCTTTGCTTCGTGGAAATCTTGATGAAATTGGAAAAATACTGGATTTCGGTTGGCAGTTTAAAAAACAAATGGCTTCGGGAATTACCAATAACAGTATTGATAAAATATACGCAACAGCAATACTTAATGGTGCTACAGGCGGTAAAATATCAGGAGCCGGTGGCGGCGGTTACATGTTTTTTTACTGTCCGGGAAACACGCGGTTTCGGGTTATTGAATCGTTAAAGCAATTTGGAGGCTATACCGAACGTTATGAATTTACAACAGAAGGACTGGTTTCATGGACATTATGAAATCAGAGTTCTCATTCAATTTAACAATTAAAAATTATACCTATGGAATCGAGAATCAGATCCATCATACAATCGTCTATTGATCTTAAAAACAAGGTTTTAAATGACCCTGACCTTGTAAAAACAATTAATGAAATTGTTGATCAGATAATTAAATGCTACGAAAACGGCGGCAAAGTTTTATTTTGCGGTAACGGCGGAAGTGCTGCCGATGCTCAACATATGGCTGCTGAACTTTCGGGCAGGTTTTATTTCGACAGATATCCTCTGTTTGCTGAAGCACTGCATGTTAACTCTTCATATATCACCGCTGTAGCAAATGATTACGGCTACGAAGAAGTGTATGCGCGGCTGGTTATGGCCATGGGGCGGAAAAATGATGTTCTGATCGGTTTATCAACTTCAGGAAATTCAATGAATATCGTTAAGGCATTTAAAGAAGCTAATGCGCTGGGAATGATTACGGTAGGATTAACCGGTCAAACTGGCGGAGAGTTAAAGGAAAAATGCAATTTTTTACTCAATATCCCTTCGATTGATACACCACGCATCCAGGAAGTACACGGTATGCTCGGGCATATTATTTGCGAACTCGTTGAGGAAAAGCTGTTTAAAAATTAATTAACGGATGCTGACCAACGAGGCAATTGTGCTTGCAGGCGGATTAGGAACCAGGCTACAACATGTATTGCCTGATATCCCGAAATGTATGGCTCCAGTTAATGGAAAGCCATTTTTAACCTATGTGCTTGATGCTCTCGAAAAACAAAATTTAGATAAAGTCATTCTTTCGGTTGGTTATCGTAAAGATCATATAATCAACTATTTCGGTAGCAATTACCGGTCGTTGAAAATCATTTATTCGATTGAAAATGAACCTTTAGGAACCGGTGGTGCAATTAAATCCGCTTTACGGTATTGCGATAACAAGCACATTTTTATTTTAAACGGCGATACTTATTTTAAACCCGAACTCGATGCTATGTCGGATCTGCACAAAAAGTCCGCAGCTGATATAACTATAGCTGTAAAGTACCTTGCTGATACTGAACGCTATGGATTGGTTGTTGCCGATCAGCATGGAAAAATAGTTGAATTCAGAGAAAAAGATAAACTTACCGGAAACGGTTGGATTAATGGAGGAATATATCTGGTTAGGACAGCCGTTTTTGACAATTTTCAACAACAGAAATTTTCAATAGAAAATGATGGTTTTAAAGTGTCGTGCGATAAGTTACACCTTCAGGCTTTTCAAACTGATGCCTTTTTTCTGGATATTGGAATCCCTGAGGATTATAAAAGAGCGCACACACTTTTAACTGCACTAACGGCGGATGAATAATAAACTAACTGAGCTGCAGGGCTGGGCTTTATTTATCGACCGTGATGGCGTTATTAATGAGCGCATTACGGATGATTATGTAAAACAACCTGACGAATTTCATTTAATTCATGGTGTACTTGATGCTTTCGCTAAATTTGCTGCCATTTTCAATCCTGTAATTGTTGTTACCAACCAGCAAGGTATTGGCAGAGGCTTAATGAGTATATCCCAATTAAACACTGTACATGATAAAATGCTACAGGAAATTGTTTCGGCTGGGGGCAAAATTGATGCAGTTTTTTTTAGTCCTGATTTGAAAAATACCCGGAGTTTTACCCGAAAACCTGCCATAGGAATGGGATTAAAAGCACGGAAACAATTTCCATCCATCAGATTTAAAAAAAGTGTTATGATAGGCGATTCGTATAGTGACATTTTATTTGGATACCGACTCGGAATGGTAACAGTGCTAATCGGAACCGATAAAGACGTTACCCTTAAATGTGCCGGAATTTTGGATTACTCTTTTCCTGATCTGATTTCCTTCGCCGGATTTATTGAAAATATATCTCAATAACAGCTTCTTTAAAACTATGTAAATAAATGTTTAACAAACACATACACTAAATTCACATTGACACCCTCACTCATATTTATCAGCTTCCTGGTATATACTATATTGCTGTTTGTAGTTACCTGGATTACTGCCCGAAAAGCCAACAGCGAATCGTTTTATATCGGAAATAAGTCGTCGCCTTGGTTCGTAGTAGCTTATGGTATGATAGGAGCCTCATTGTCAGGCGTAACATTCATGTCGGTTCCGGGCTGGGTTGGCGAAACCCAATTCAGCTATTTCCTGGTAGTGGTTGGTTATCTTATTGGTTATACAGTTATTGCAACCATATTAATGCCAATGTATTACAGGTTAAATCTTACTTCAATTTATTCGTATCTCGAAAAGCGCTTCGGTTTCTGGTCCTATAAAACAGGAGCTTTTTTCTTTCTTTTATCGCGTACTATTGGTGCTTCTTTCAGGATGTTTCTGGTAGTTAATGTATTGCAGGTTTTTGTTTTTGATGCATGGAATATTCCTTTTATTGTTACGGTGAGTATTTTTATTGGTCTCATTATTCTATACACTTTTAAAGGTGGAATTAAAACCATCATCTGGACTGATACTTTGCAAACCACTTTTATGCTTCTGGCAGTTGGCTTATCTATTTACCTAATAAGCAAAGATTTACACTACGATATCCATAGTCTGTTTTCAACCGTTTGGAGTAGTGACTATTCGAAAATGGTTGTAACCGACTGGCACAGTAAACAGTTCTTCCTGAAACAAATACTAAGCGGTGCTTTTATAGCCATTGTAATGACAGGCCTCGACCAGGAAATGATGCAGAAAAACCTGAGCTGCCGCAATATCGGCGAAGCCCAGAAAAACATGTTTACCTTCAGCATTGTGTTGGTTTTTGTTAACCTGATGTTCCTTTTCTTAGGAGCTGTACTTTACATTTATTCATCAACTCACGGCATTGAATTACCTTTACGCTCCGATGACCTTTTTCCTATGATTGCAATTAAATATCTGGGGCCATTAGCCGGTTTGGTATTTATAATCGGCTTAATTTCAGCAGCATATCCTAGTGCTGATGGAGCTCTTACCTCCTTGACTACATCATTTTCTATCGATTTTCTTGGTTTAGATAAGCGTAAGGACCTTAATGATGAGCAAAAAAAGAAATTTCGTTATGCCGTGCATTTTTCATTTGCTGTTCTGCTGCTGGTCGTAATAGTTATTTTCAGGGCAATAAACGACAGAGCTGTAATAGATAAACTTTTTACCGTTGCCGGATATACTTATGGTCCGCTACTGGGTCTATATGCATTCGGGTTATTTACCCGTTTCAATGTTTTGGATAAGTATGTTCCATATGTTGCGGTAAGTTCTCCTGTTTTAAGCTATTTGTTGAGCGAATTCTCAGTAGAATTGCTGAATGGATATAAGTTTGGATTTGAATTACTGATAATCAATGGATTGTTTACATTTATCGGATTATTTCTTTTGCGCAGGAAAGATAAGCAAATTGGGAATCTGTAATTGCTATAATCTGAAAATCAAGAACTTTAACCAATTGAATTCTATTTCAATGAATGGAAATTCAATGAGTTTTATTCCCTTGAGGAATTTGTTGGTCAAAGTGTAAATAAATTTTGCAATTAACCTTTATTGCTCAACTAAATAGATATTTTTGCCACACAGAATTAAACACAAAAACATATGTCGAACATCCGGTTTAAAGCCCTTGAATTAGCTATCTCACGCCCAAAGCGTGCTATTGAAACAAATGGAAAAGTATCTGACTACTTTGGTGAAAATACTTTTAACCAGGCTGTTATGCGTCAGTATCTATCGAAAGAAGCTTTTCAGCAGTTACAAAGTGTAATTACCAAAGGCGAAAAGATTGACAGGCGGATTGCTGATCAGGTTGCTACTGCTATAAAATCGTGGGCTATTTCGAAAGGTGCAACACATTATACCCATTGGTTTCATCCGTTAACAGGTGCAACTGCCGAAAAACATGATTCGTTCCTATCACCGACTTCCGATGGAAAAGCCATTGAGCATTTCGGCGCAGGCGAACTAATTCAGCAGGAACCGGATGCTTCGAGTTTTCCAAGTGGAGGAATACGCAATACATTCGAAGCTCGTGGTTATACAGCCTGGGATCCTACTTCAACGGCATTTATTATGGACGATACTTTGTGTATTCCAACCATATTTATCTCTTATACCGGCGAAGCTCTCGATTATAAAACACCGATGCTCAAAGCTTTACATTCACTTGATAAAGAAGCAACTGCTGTTTGTAAATATTTCGACCGCAATACATCAAAAGTAATTGCTACTTTAGGGTGGGAGCAGGAATATTTCCTTGTTGATACGGCTATTTTTCACGCCAGGCCCGATATGGCTTTGTGTGGACGAACGCTTTTCGGTCATGCTTCGGCAAAAGATCAACAGCTTTCGGATCATTATTTTGGAACAATTCCCGAAAGCGTAATGGATTTTATGCGCGAGTTCGAGTACGAAGCTCACCGATTAGGTATTCCTGTAAAAACCCGTCATAATGAAGTTGCGCCCAGCCAGTACGAATGTGCACCGGTATTTGAAGAAGCCAATGTTGCCGTGGATCACAATCAGTTGCTGATGCACATCCTCGAAAAAGTTGCCAAGCGGCATCATCTTACGGTGCTCTTACACGAAAAGCCTTATCAGGGCGTAAATGGTTCAGGAAAGCATAACAACTGGTCGTTAATGACCAACAACGGTGAAAACCTTCTCTCTCCCGGAAAAACACCCAAAGCCAATCTGCGTTTTCTTACGTTCCTTGTAAATATTATTAAAGCTGTTGATACCCATTCCGGACTTATTCGCTCGGTTATTGCTTCTGCCGGCAACGATCTCCGATTAGGAGCGCACGAAGCACCACCGGCAATTATGTCAGTTTTTATAGGTGCACAGCTTTCGCAAATATTAGATGAAATTGAGAAAAGTGATGTTAAAACGGATCGGATTAAAGGAAGCATTGAGTCATTTTCGCTGAACATTCCTAAAATACCTGAAATTTTCCTCGATAATACAGACCGAAACCGTACTTCACCATTTGCTTTTACAGGTAACAAGTTCGAATTCAGGGCTGTAGGTTCATCTGCCAACTGTGCGAAACCTATGATTGCGTTAAACCTATCGCTGGCTGAACAACTTAGAGTTTTCCGCTCTGATGTTGATACTCTTATCGAAAAGGGTGAAAATAAGGAAGATGCAATTTACAAAATTCTGCGTAAATATATCAGCGAATCCAAACGAATCCGGTTCGAAGGCAACAGCTATGGCGATGATTGGATTACCGAAGCACTCGAACGCGGACTGGCTAATATATCATCCACACCTGATGCATTGAAAGTTATGGCCACGGATGATGTAATTGCACTTTTCGAGGAGCACGATGTTCTTACAAAACGCGAAGTACTTGCACGTTACGAGATTGATCTTGAAAATTATATTAAGAAAATTCAGATCGAATCGCGGATCATAGGCGATCTCTCACATAATCATATTATTCCTACCGCAATCCGTTATCAGAATACACTTGTTGAAAATGTTAAAGGCTTAAAAGAAGTACTCGATAACAAAACTTTTGTAAAGCTTTCGAACAGCCAGATGCAAAATATCAAAGAGATATCAGAACATATTTCTATTGTGAGACAGCTGGTTGCTGAAATGGTGGAAAAACGTAAAAAAGCAAACCGTCTGGAAAATACAATTGAAAAAGCTGAAATTTACAATAAAGAGATTTTGCCTTTCTTCGAGAAAGTAAGGTATCACGTTGACAAACTCGAACTGCTTGTAGATGATGAATTGTGGCCTTTGCCTAAATACAGGGAACTATTGTTTATCAAGTAATTAGCAAAGCTTTGACAATTCAAGATAACAAATCGAAATAATGAATTAAATTTTATACTGCCCGGAACTAAAATTTCGGGCAGTTTCATATTCTGCTTTTCTATTGAAGAAATTGTTGAATAATTCCATTTCACAAGTTGTTGATTAAAGGATAAATATGAGGAAGAATTTTAGAAATAATAAATATAGCGGGGCTTCGTTTTAATGTATAAATCAAAATTAGTGTAACTTTGAAAGGCAATAATCCCACATTATTATGTTCAAAAAACTCATATTAACTGCATTTTTAATGCTTTCGCTTATAGGAATTAAAGCGCAGATAAATGTTACCAAAGTAGGTTCTCCCGGAATTAATAATACTTCGGAGGGTTTATTTTATGCTTTGCCACAAACTGTAATTCAGGTTGATATTGTTGTAAATAAAGTTCAGAAAGTTAAAGGGCCGTTTTCGGAATTTGCTGATCAGATGCTTGGATTATCGCTGGTTACATCAGTTAACAGTACTGAATATGAGCTCAAGGATATCCGGCTGACTTCGTACGTTGAACCTGATCCGGATGAGTATTATTTTATACAGATGCCGGCAAAACAAAAAGAAAAAAAAGCAATTGAGCTTTTCTTATCCGGCGACGGAATTATTTCCGGTGTTGGTTCCCCTGCTCAGCCTGTAGTGGATAAAAAACAACGTTCCATCGACCTGAGTGCATCCAGTGTTGACATTCCTGAATTTGCAAATCCAAGTGTATTTGAACGTATGGATACGGTTATTAAACGAATAAGCCTGGACACAACTATAATTGAACAGAAATTTTTCAGGAAGACCTCTGCAGTTAAATCCGTTGAACAAAAAGCCCGGGAAGCTGCGGAATTTATACTCAAACTTGACGAAAGTATGTATAACCTAATTAATGGTTACCAGGAAGTTAACTATGAAAAAGGCACTATGGAATTTATGTATAACCAGATGAACAGCATGAAACTGGACTATCTCGAATTGTTTAAAGGAGTTACAAGTATTACGTCCGAAAAATTTACCTTTTATTATATTGCTGACAAAAGTAATCCTTTCGAAACTCTCTGCAGGTTTTCGATCAGCAAGGGAATTCTTCCAAAAACTTCAGCATCAGGCGATTTAATTCAAATTCAGGCTACCGGCATAAATAAAACGAATGCTTTAAAAGCCGAAACAGAAAAAATGAAAATGGGTCAGCGCGAATCGCACGGTTTATATTATCGGATTCCGGATAAGGCAATTGTAGCAGTAAAAGTAGGAGGGCAGGTAAAACTTGAATCGCAGTTTATAATAAACCAGTTTGGTGTGATAACTTTTTTACCAGCAACGAGCATCCGAAATATTGGAATCGACAACAATACAGGAACTGTTAAACGCGTTGTATTGGAATAAAACGCAAATTCCCTTCTGAAACAAAATGACTTAAAGCTGCTTAATGCACTATAAAGAATTAATTTCCAAAGCAATACGCATTTCACTGATACCAAGTATCCAGTGGAAGGAAATAAAAAACGAGAAAGATACTCCCAAAGAACTGATGTGGAATTTTGCCTTCCCCGTCATTCTTTTTAGCGCAATTGGTCGTGATATAGGTCTGTTTTTTGTTGCAAAATCCGTACTGGGATATTCGCTCAATCTTGCATTATTAGTGCTTTTTAACCTCGTTTCCTGGGTTGTAATTCCTTATTTGCTGATTATGCTTGCTGCATACCTGCTCAATTTTGTATTACCAAAGCTAGGTATTGAAACTGACTATATTCGGGTTCTTAAATTAGTGGTTTATACTTTTACTCCACTTTTTATAGTCACATTTTTTGTATACCTGCATCCGTTACTCCGCATATTGATTCCAATAGGTATCTATATCTTTATAGCTTACACCTTGTATGTTTTCTGGTATGGCGTTCAGGAAATGTTTGATATCACACTTGAAAAGAAGCTCAGGTTTATCGTAATAACAATATTGATGGGTTTTATAATTATTTTCCTGGCACAACACATTTACGGCCTGCTTTTAGGCTGGGTAATGCCGGGAATGGAAGCTTATGTGAAATAAATTTTAAAGTGCCTTTTTAAGTCTTACCAGTTCGCCAAGTAAAGCATCCATTAAATCGAGCCGCAGCATGTTTGCGCCATCCGATTTAGCCCTTGAGGGTTCAGGATGCGTTTCCATAAAAAGTCCTTCAACACCGGCTGTTATGCCGAGTTTAGCCATAAGTGGTATCAAATCAGGACGGCCACCGGTAACTCCTGCTGGTTGATTAGGTTGTTGTAGCGAATGCGTTACATCAAGTATCACCGGAACTCCAGCCTGTTGCATAACAGGAATATTCCTGAAATCGACAACAAGATCAGTATAACCGAATGTAGTTCCGCGTTCGGTAAGCATTACTTTGTTGTTACCGGTTTCACGCACTTTTTCTACAGCAAAATGCATGGTTTCGGCTGATGAAAACTGTCCTTTTTTAATATTCACCACTTTGCCTGTTTCACCGGCAGCAACAAGCAGATCGCTTTGCCGGCATAAAAATGCTGGAATCTGGAGTACATCCACATAGCCAGCTGCCAATAAAGCATCACTTTCGCTATGAATATCACTTACCACCGGCACGTTAAACTTTTGCCTGATTGAAGCAAGGATTTCGAGTGCTTTTTCGTCGCCAATTCCTGTGAAAGACGAACTTTTCGATCGGTTTGCCTTTCGGTAAGAGGCTTTAAAAATAAACGGAATCTTATATTTGTCAGTCAGTTCAACTAGTATTCTGGCAATTTCGAAAGGGCTTTCAGCATCCTCAATCACACAAGGACCAGCAAGCAGAAAGAAATTTCCGCTATCGGTAAATTTAATCAGTGGAATTTGGTTTATTATGTTCATACAAATCTGGTTAACCAATTAAAAATGAAGTGTAAAATTTATTTCGAAACTGTTATTGCTTTGTAACTCAATCGCATTAAAAACGAGGAATCAGACTTTTTTGCATTAATAGCCATATTTTTCGCCCCAGTTTTTCCGAAGTTTTTCTCGTGCCTCATGTTCCCTTGCGTTATGGCCGGGATCATACAATTTCAATCCATGTATTTTTTCAGGTAAAAATTCGAGGTTTACAAAATTCCCATCGTATTGATGTGCATATTTATAATCCGCACCATATCCAATATTTTTCATCAGCCGGGTAGGCGCGTTTCGCAAATGAAGTGGAACTGGTAGGTCGCCGAACTTCTGAACTGTTGCCATAGCGCCCTCTATGGCCATATACGAGGCATTGCTTTTTGCTGAACAAGCAAGGTAAATTGCAGTTTGTGAAAGAATGATCCTGCTTTCGGGGAAACCGATTTTATTTACAGCATCAAAACAGTTATTCGCCAGCACCAATGCCGTTGGGTTTGCGTTGCCAATATCTTCGGAAGCCAGTATTACCATCCGGCGGGCAATGAAAAGCGGATCTTCGCCTGCAGTTACCATCCTAGCAAGCCAATACACAGCTCCATTCGGATCACTGCCCCGCATCGATTTAATAAAAGCTGAAATCACATCATAATGCATCTCGCCCGATTTGTCGTACAGAGCCAGGTTCTTTTGAATAATTTTCAGCGTATTCTCGTTGTTAATTTCAATATCCTGATCCGACGACAATAATGATGAAACTATTATATCAATGGCATTGAGCAACTTACGGGCATCTCCACCTGATATTCGCATCAGTGCTTCATTTTCCCTTATTTTAATTTTAACGCCATAAATACTGCTTAACGTAGCAATGGCTTTATCAATGATCAGGAGCATATCTTCCTCTTCGAGTGATTTCAGAATATATACCTGACAACGCGAAAGTAACGGCGAAATAACTTCGAATGATGGATTTTCGGTTGTTGCGCCTATTAAAATTACAATTCCTTTTTCGACGGCTCCCAAAAGAGAATCTTGCTGCGATTTACTGAAACGATGTATTTCGTCAATAAAAAGTATGGGTTGCGATTCATCTTTACTGGCTTTTTCAATTACTTCCCTTACATCTTTTACCCCTGAATTTACAGCGCTTAACGTGTAAAATTGCCTTTTGGTAGCATTGGCAATAATGAGTGCCAATGTTGTTTTTCCAACACCAGGTGGTCCCCAGAAAATCATTGAATGAACCACACCACCGTCGACCATTTTCCTGAAAGCGCTTTCGGCTGCCATCAGATGTTGCTGTCCAATGTATTCATCCGCATTTTTGGGCCGGAGAATTTCAGCTAATGGAATCTGTGTGCTCATCTCAAAAATAGTAAAATTATTCAGTTACTGAATTATGATTGTTTCCGGCTGATTTTCGTTTGTAATTACTTGGGTATGGATAGCGGTCAATATCATCCTGTATTGGCGAAATGTCAAGTCCGTCCAAAGACGAGGATAATGATTGCGTTTTCACAATTCTTTGTTCGGGGTAAATAATGACGAAATTTTTGTTTTCGTAATAACGGGCCAGGTCGCGGGGCATATGGTCGAAATAATGATTGAATGAAAGTGTGCGACGCCTGGCAGCAATAACCACAAATAAATCCTGTAATGTTACTGCTTGAGCTAATTCACTGATTGGATGTGAAGATTTTAATACTTGGTATTCGATTTGAAGGTTTACTGCATTGGGACTAAAAAAAGTCCGGATTTCAGAAATAGATTTATCGCAACCTGAAAATAACAACAGCGAACTGGTTCGTGTAGCCAAAACCTGAAGAGTATTAAGCCAGGCACCAAAACCAGCTTCAATTTCAGCATTTTCGGGTATGGAAACAACAATCCGGTTGGTAGTATTCAGTGGATTTGTGGCTTTAACAACTACCACCATTTGTTCAGTACTCGCTATAAGGTTTTCGATGATTGTGCCAAAGAAAAAGTTGGTGGTAGTAATTTTCCCATTCCATCCCAACACAATTTTATTAATCATTAATTCCTTAACAGCCCTGTTTATTCCATTAGCAACATTCAAATCAACCCTTGATACCAGGTTAAGCTTAGTTTCCGAAGCAGCAGCATGAGTTATAGCAGATTCAAACATTTTATTATTCCTTGCAATCTGTTCCTGTGCAAAAGCATCATCAGGAACTACAGAAAGCATGTAAACCGGTTGCGATGATTGTAACTCCCTTATCAGTATGGCAAAATCCACCAAACCTTCGATGGTTGCAGGATTTGATACCGGTACAAGAATTCTTTCCACTGTTCCAGAATCAGAAGGTTTCTTTTCAACTTCGGCAATAGCTAGTTTCCGACCTGCACGTTCAGTTACAAACGAACCGATAAAACACGAAACAAGAATTATCATAATAGCTCCGTTCAGCACGTCCAAACCTATCAGTTTTAAGTCGTAACCAACAATAACAACGGCTATTATTGCTGCTGCATGAGAAACACTCAAGCCAAATATTACCTGTCGCTCTATAGCGGAATACTTATAAATGATTTGCATCACCCAGGCTGCAGCAAATTTACTTGTGATAGCAACTATTACCAATGTAATGCTGAATATTAAAGCTCCATAACCATTAAAAAATACACTTAAATCTACCATTAACCCGACACTGATCAGGAAAATCGGTATAAAGAAATTATTTCCTATAAAAGAAATTCGGTTCATTAAAGCCGATGTATGCGGAATCAGTTTATTCATAGCCAGGCCAGCCAGAAATGCTCCGATAATCGGTTCAA
Source organism: Bacteroidales bacterium (assembly GCA_038249705.1). Classification (GTDB taxonomy): domain Bacteria; phylum Bacteroidota; class Bacteroidia; order Bacteroidales; family UBA4417; genus UBA4417. The sequence continues at coordinate 18,514 of JBBSDC010000001.1, forward strand.
TACCGGCAGCCCGGGCCAGTAACCCTGAAATGTATAAAATAGCTAGTACATAAATATACTGCGAACCACTTTCTCCTTCCAGATTTTTAAAAAACCAGATACTGATTTTTGGAACTCCCCATAGAATTAAGAAAGAAAATACAGATAAGGAAAGGATCATACGGATCCAGAACATAATTGTAAATGAGCCATCAGTTGCAGCAGAAATAAAAGCAAGCAAAACCAAAACAGCGGTATCCGTAATAATTGTACCACCAATAGTTATAGTAACAGCTTCACTTCTGGTAATTCCTAACCGGCTGGCAATAGGGTAGGAGATAAGCGTATGTGTTGAAAACATGCTTGCAATGAGTATAGAAGCAATCAAATTATAGGACAGCAGAAAATGAGTAACAAAAAAACCAAAAATCAGCGGAATAAAAAAAGTAAGAACTCCAAAAACGAGACTCTTTGTACGATTACGCATTAATTCGCGGGAGTTGAGTTCCAACCCGGCAAGAAACATCAGATAGAGTAAACCGGCAGTGCTCAAAAGCTTGATGCTATCGCCAAATTCAACCAGATTCAAGCCATGAGGACCAATAATTACTCCTGAAATAATTAGCCCAACAATTCCGGGAATCCTGAATTTCTTAAAAATAATGGGTGCCAGCAGAATAATTGTTATAAGAATTGTAAAAACAATAACCGGCTCATTAAAAGGAAGATCGGGCAAATTAAACGAGTGCATGCTCTGTTTTTGTTTTTAGATAGTGCAAATGTAAGTCAATTGAGCGAATTTAGCCGTCTTAAATCAGGTAGAAGCTTATCCCAAAAACAGTAGAATTTATACATCAAGTTGGAAAATTATATTTTTCGAAAAAGCCTTTTAGAGGCTAAAAACTGATGAAAATATGCTTTTTTAACCTACGAAAAGAGAATAAAAACGAGTTATTAACAATTTTTTGGACGCTGTTAATATCTTTTATTCTTTAAATTGATTTATAATTAACTGTTTATTAAGCAAATACAAAATATGTTAAAAAAACTTAATTTTTTTTCAGTGAAAGTTTGATTGACATTATAAATCGGTGTACTTTTGCACCGTTTTTTAACTAATCTTAGTCATGAAAAAATTATTTGCAATGTTAGTAGTAGCTGGTATGGTAGGTTTTGTAGCTTGCGGCCCCAGCGCAGAAGAAAAAGCTGAAAAAGCTCGTCAGGATTCAATCGCTCTTGCCGATTCATTGAACAATGTAGCAATTGAGCAAGCTCGTATAGCTGACTCAACAGCTCAGGCTGCAGTTGAAGCTGCTCACGCAGATTCAATCGCTCAGGGTCTTATCAAGTAATTTAAATTTCTTGATTGACAACTTAAAAGGAGTGCTTTGCACTCCTTTTTTTATTTTTAGAACAGTTTAACTACTTTTGTAAAGGCTCTTCCTCCATATTTGTTTTATTAACCTGCGGCCTTTTATACATGAAACATATTACTACACACGATCTGAAAGCGAAAATAGATAATCATGAAATGTTTCAACTTATTGATACACGTGATGTTGAAAAATTTAGCGAGTGTCATCTCGAAGGTGCCATTCATATCCCACAGATTGATCTTCCCGAATTGAGCCATCTGATATCCAAAGAAATACCAGTTATTATTTATTGCCTGTATGGCGTTAAAAGTCAGGCGCCTTATTTGTATCTGACCGAAAAATTAAAATTCAGAAATATTTATATATTGGAAGGTGGAATATTTCAATGGGCAACTGATTTTGATCCGACCATGCCGGTTTTATGATTTAGTATTCTCAACCGAAATTTATACCTATCCCTAGAAGTATCCTATATAGTATAATAATAGCCGCAGTTCCAATTAAAAGTTTGAGGTTCAGGTTTATCGATTTTTCTGTTTCTTCAAAATAAAAGACAGGAAAACGTCCAATGCCCCAAAATAACGGTAGCAAAATAAATATAGGGATAATCAACATCAGGTTTTCGTACAATGTGTTCGGGAACTTGAGTACCAGCAGAATAAAAGTTGAAAATAAATATGGAAATATAAACTGATCTCTTCGGAAAACGGGCCGCATTTGTGGCGAAAGGAATTTGAAATAAATATTGGCAGTAAACAAAAAAGGCTTCACCATAGCCATACCTATTGCTATAAGTAGCAATAGTCCGGTAAACAACAGTAGCATTTTAGCTGTATCAGCCAGGTAAAGGTAACTCAGTACAATTCCAAATCCTTCGAAATTGAATGCTCCGAAAATAAATGAGCCTAAAAGCATTGAAACAGCGTGAATAAAACCCCATACAAAAAACAAACGAAGGAATCCATCAAATTCAATAGCTTTGAAAATCACTACTAAAAATGTGATTGAAAGCAGGAATAACAGAACATTTCCCGAACTATAAATTACTTTTACCGAGTCAAAAGTCCAGGCTTCGGGTCGAACATTAAATCCAATCCTGTTGTAATACAATGTATTAGGAATATCAAATCCAGTTGAGACAATAATAGTAGTGAACTGGAATAACATATAAACAAACATATAGGCCAACAGGTAAAAAGCTGTTGAATTGACAATTATGTATAACGATTTACGTTTATCTATCTGCATCGGTTGGACTGATTGATTCACAAAACTAAAACAGTTGAGGCAAAATAAAAAATGCCCGGCTTACAAACCAGGCATTTTTCAAATTTTTATTTAGTTCAGTTTACAGATTGGAAATATCGGCAAACGCAATATTTGCATATTCTCCGTTTATGAGTTTAGCATTAATTTCCTTGAAAGCTTCAATTGTATATTTTACATCTTCCAGAGTGTGAACAGCTGTAGGAATAAGCCTAAGCATAATAACTCCCTTTGGTACAACAGGATACGTAACAATTGAGCAGAAAATATTATATTTTTCGCGCATTTCAACCGTTATGTTTGTTGCTTCAGGAATAGTGCCATTGAGCATAACCGGAGTTACCGGAGATTCCGTATTACCGATGTTGAAACCCGCCTCACGCAAACCTTTTTGCAAAGCTTCGACAATTCGCCACAAATTTTTCCTGAGTTCCGGCTGAGTACGTACAAGGTCAAGTCGTTTCAAAGCACCCATAACCATTGGCATTGGCAATGATTTTGCAAATATCTGCGAACGCATATTATGTTTAAGGAAATCAATAATTTCCTTATTAGAAGCAATGAAACCGCCAATTCCAGCCATTGATTTGGCGAAAGTACCAAAATACATGTCAACGCCTTCCTGCACGCCTAAATACTCATCAGTACCGGCACCCGTTGGTCCCATTGTGCCAAATCCATGTGCATCATCGATAAGCAGTCTGAAATTGAATTCTTTCTTTAGTTCAACAATTTCCCTGATTTTGCCAAGATCGCCTGACATTCCATAAACACCCTCAGTTATAACCAGTATTCCACCACCGGTCTGATTGGTAAGCCTGGTAGCTCTTTCGAGTCCTTTACGGAGGTTTTCCATATTGTTATGAGGGTACACAAACCTTTTGCCCATATGCAGCCTCATGCCATCAATTATACAGGCGTGTGCTTCGCTATCGTAAACAATTACATCATTACGGTCCACCATTGAGTCAATTACGGAAATCATGCCCTGGTATCCAAAATTCAAAAGAAAAGAAGCTTCTTTATTGACAAAAGCGGCAAGTTCGCGTTCAAGTTGTTCGTGATATACTGTTTGTCCACTCATCATTCGGGCACCCATCGGATATGCCATTCCCCATTTTGCAGCAGCTTCTGCATCCGTTTTACGTACTTCGGGATGGTTGGCTAAACCGAGATAGTTGTTAAGGCTCCAAACAAGGCGCTCTTTTCCTCTGAATATCATCTTATTTCCAATTTCACCTTCCAGTTTAGGAAACATAAAATATCCGTCAGCTTGCTTTGCATACATACCTAAAGGGCCCAGATTACGAACACGTTTTTCAAAAAGATCCACAATATCAGTGTTTAAGGTTAAAGTTATATTTTTATGCTGCAAAACTACTAAACTTTACAAGAAGGTTGATTGTTTTAAAACAAACAATTTGAGATCAACACATAAAATCATCGTAAATTGCGCACATGTCATTGATTAAAGATAATACCCAAACTATCGCTGTATTTTGGTTTAGGCGCGATTTAAGGCTGAATGATAATGCAGGCCTTTACCACGCATTGACTTCAGGTTTTAAAGTGCTGCCTGTTTTTATTTTTGATACTACTATTTTAGATAACTTAAATACTGACGATAAAAGGGTTAGTTTTATTTCACAGGCATTGGATTCCGTTAACCTTGTGCTTGCCCGGTTTCATACAGCCGTTCAGATTCTTTATGGTACGCCGGCTAAACTATTCGCTGAATTACTCCAAACTTATTCAATAAGTATAGTATTTACGAATCATGATTATGAACCTTATGCGCTGGAACGCGATCATCAGGTAAAAATAATGCTGGCTGAAAATGGAGTTTCATTTTGTACTTTTAAGGATCAGGTTATTTTCGAGAAAAATGAAATTGTAAAAGCAAATGGCGAGCCTTATACCGTTTTTACTCCATACAGCCGTAAGTGGCTCGAAAAGCTAAATTTAAATACTGAGCTGATCCACAGTTTTAATTCAGATGATTATTTGTGCAATTTTTTTGAAACAGAAACAAGCCGGAGCTTGCATTTATGTGATTTTGGTTTTAAAGAAATACAAAATGTTTACAAGCCGTTTGAGCTCAATGAAAATTCACTTCATTCGTACGACAAAACCCGTAATTTCCCGGCTCTGGATTCAACAAGTAAGGTGAGTGTACATTTGCGTTTCGGAACAATTAGCATAAGGAATTTAGTAGCTAAAGCCCTCAATACCAACTTGATTTGGCTTAACGAACTCATTTGGCGCGAATTTTTTATGCAGATTTTGTGGCATTTTCCACATGTAGTAAATCAACCTTTCAAAGCTAAATATCAATTTATCAATTGGTTAAATAACGACACCGATTTCAGCAGGTGGTGCAAAGGCGAAACAGGTTATCCTTTGGTTGATGCCGGCATGCGCGAACTCAACGCTACCGGCTTTATGCATAACCGGATCCGGATGGTAACAGCCAGCTTTCTGGTAAAACATCTACTGATAAACTGGCAATGGGGAGAAGCCTATATGGCAGATAAATTACTGGATTTTGAACTGTCATCGAACAATGGCAACTGGCAATGGGCAGCCGGAACAGGTTGTGATTCAGCACCATATTTTCGTATTTTTAATCCAATGAGCCAGGCCGCGAAATTTGATTCTCAAAATATTTACATTAAAAAATGGGTACCAGAGTTTGGAAGCAGCTCCTATATTCAACCCATAATCGATCATAGTTTTGCACGTTCGCGCTGTCTCTTAACTTATAAATCCGCATTGGAAACAACTTTTAATAATATTTAACTAAATGTAGACAATACCTGCTATGTATAAGCGTTTCATAATTCGGGTTAAAATTTGTACTTTTGCAGCATGATCAGAAAACCGGTTATCTATATAGTTTTGGTGTTATCCTCCGTGATAATGTCATGTAGTCCTTATCAGAAACTTTTAAAAGGCTCGGACAGTGAACTTAAATATACAAAGGCACTTGAATATTACGAGAAGAAAGATTATCTGAAAGCACAACAACTTTTTGAGCAGATACAGTCAATCTTCAGGGGAACTGATAAGGCTGAGAAAATTGCATATTATAATGCTCAATGCTATTACAAGCAGCGCGATTACATCCTCGCCGGTTATTATTTCAAGTCATTTGTAACAAATTTCTCCATAAGTCCATATGCAGAAGAAGCATTATTTCTGAGTGCATATTGCAATTATCTCGATTCGCCCCGTTCGTCGCTCGACCAAAGCTCCACAACGGCAGCAATTTCATCCCTGCAGATTTTCGTAAACCAATATCCTAAAAGCAGCCGGGTAGAAGAATGCAATAAACTTATTGACGAACTGCGGTCAAAGCTTGAAAAGAAAGATATTGATATAGCAATGCTGTATTACAAAATGGCTGATTACAAAGCAGCTGTAGTCTCCTATAATAATGTATTAAAGGATTATCCTGATACTAAATCAAAGGAGTTAATTCTCTACTCGATATTACAATCGAAATATCAATACGCATCTAAAAGCATATACGAAAAACGCCGCGAACGATTAACAGATGCAATGGATGCTTACGATGAACTTTCTGCAGGTTTTCCTGTCGGAGATTATAGCACCAAAGCTCTGGCGATCAAAAATGACATTTTAAAAGCATTAAATAACTAATTCACGTCAACAAACACTTAATCATATGGATATTAAAAAGTTGAAAATTGAAACAACTACCATAACCCGTAATATGTCGGAACTTAACGAACCTACCGATAATATTTACGAATCAGTTTCAATTATTGCCAAAAGAGCCAACCAGATTGCTCAGGAGATAAAAGAAGAATTGAACTCCAAGATTGAAGAGTTTGCTACACCCAGCGATAACCTGGAAGAAGTTTTTGAAAACCGGGAGCAGATTGAACTCGCAAAATACTATGAAAATCTGCCTAAACCTACACTGATTGCAACCAACGAATTTCTGAAAGATCAGATTTTCTCGCGTAATCCGCTGAAAGAAAAAAGCAACGAGTGGTAAACTACTTTTGCGTGAACTGATGCTAAAAGGAAAAAAAATTCTTGTCGGAATTACAGGTGGCATCGCTGCTTACAAAATTCCTTTTCTGGTGCGACTTCTTATTAAAGAGGGTGCTTCAGTAAAGGTTATCATGACAACCGAAGCCTGTAACTTTGTAACTCCTCTTACTCTTTCAGCATTATCGCAAAACCCTGTTTCAATTGAGCCTTTCAATCAGGTTGATGGTAGCTGGCACAGTCATATTGAATTGGGAAGCTGGGCCGACGTTTTTGTAATCGCTCCTCTAACTGCCAATACCATGGCAAAAATGGCAACAGGAATTACCGACAGTCTCTTGTTAGCCACATATCTTGCTGCCCGTTGTCCTGTGTTTTTTGCACCCTCAATGGATGTTGATATGTACCATCATAAAACAACGCAGCATAATATTTCGGTTTTGCAATCGCATGGAAATCTGCTCGTTGCTCCACAGTCAGGCGAACTGGCCAGTGGACTTACCGGCATGGGACGCCTGGAAGAGCCGCAGCAAATAGTGGGGATTCTTCAAACTTATTTTGCAAAGAAACAGACACTTTACGGTAAGAATGTACTCATTTCGAGCGGCCCAACTATTGAGACGATCGATCCGGTAAGGTATATCAGCAACCATTCAACCGGACGTATGGGTTATGCCCTGGCTATAGAAGCTGCTATGCGCGGAGCTCAGGTTACTTTTGTATCGGGTCCGGTGAATAATTACCCTGATCATAAGTCCATTAAAGTGATTAAGGTTGATTCAGCAGCTGAAATGCATTCTTCTCTGTTAAGTGCTTTTGATCAGTCTGATATTACCATAATGGCTGCAGCAATAGCTGATTATACCCCGCAATATCCTGCTAAAGAAAAACTTAAGAAAAAAGAAGATACCTTCACCTTAAATCTCATCAAAACTATTGATATACTTTCTGATTTAGGGAAACGAAAGAAACAAAATCAGTTGCTTGTTGGTTTTGCCCTCGAAACGAATGATGAACTACAAAATGCTTCTCTGAAATTGCAATCGAAAAACCTTGATTTCATTGTCCTAAATTCACTCAAAGATGAAGGATCGGGGTTTGGTTTTGAAACAAACAAAATCAGTATTATTGATAAAGGTTTAAATGTCAGCAATTTTGACCTTAAAACCAAACAGGAAGTTGCCGCTGATATTTTTAATCACATCCAGAAAGAAATAGCTTAGTATTTTACTTAAGAAACTTTAATACATGATCCGTACGATAATCGTTTTTCTGTTTTTGAGTGTTCCGTTTTTTTTAGGAGCTCAGGAATTCATGTGCCAGGTTTCTGTAAATGCTCCACAGATTGAGGGATCGGAAAAAAAAGTTTTCCAAACGCTACAATCGGAGATTTATGAATTTGTGAATAACCGTAAATGGACGAATTTTATATTCAAAACTGAAGAACGGATCGAGTGTTCAATCATGATTACAATTTCCGAACGTACTTCGAGTGATCAGTTTAAAGGAAAGATTAATGTTGTGTTACAGCGGCCTGTATATAAAACCAGCTATAATACAAATTTGCTCAATCTGGTTGATAATGATTTTACTTTCCGTTATGTCGAATATGCACCTCTTGAATATAATGACGATGCTTTTACTTCGAATTTAACATCTACCATTGCATACTACCTCTATGTTATGCTCGGTATTGATGCTGATACGTTTAGTAAAACCGGCGGCACGCCATATTACGAAAAAGCACGTGCTGTGGTTAATGCAGCACAAAATGCTCCTGATCGCGGATGGAAATCTTTCGAAAGTCAGAAAAACCGTTATTGGCTTGTCGAAAACCTTTTGAATAATTCCTACAACCAGTTTCGCGATGGTTTATACGCGTACCATCGGGGAGGGTTAGATATTATGTCTGAAAATATGGATCTTGGCAGGGGTGGAGTTAATGATTGTCTTGAAAGCATTCAAAAAGTTAACCGCGAAAAAACCGGTCTCTATATCGTTCAGCTGTTTATTGAAGCTAAAAGAGATGAACTTATAAATATCTATTCACAGGCTTCGCCAATGGACAAAACCAAAGCCGTGAATATATTGAAAGAGATTGATCCTGCCAATTCGTCGAAGTATCAGCAGATCATGCAACAAGGCAAATAACCTTAATTTAGCACTATTTCTTATATTTGCTTACCTAAAGCTAAACAACAAGACATGCTACTGCATTTGTCAGTCGAAAATTTTATACTCATCCCTCAACTCGAAATAAACTTTCATAAGGGATTTACTTGCATTACCGGAGAAACGGGGGCAGGAAAATCTATTCTGGTTGGAGCACTGTCACTAATTCTTGGTCAACGGGCTGATACTTCCGTTTTAAGAGACAAAAATCAAAAGTGTATTGTCGAAGGAAGTTTTATGATCGACGGATACAGTCTGAATACTCTCTTCGAAAAAAATGATCTTGATTATGAGCCTACTTCGGTATTCAGGCGCGAGATTAATCCACAAGGCAAATCGCGCGCTTTTATCAACGATACGCCTGTAAATCTGAATGTTCTGAAAGAAATCGGCGACAGGCTGGTTGATATTCACTCACAGCACCAGACACTTGAATTGAATGATTCCGCTTTTCAGCTTGGTATGGTTGATTCATATGCAAGTAACCATCAAACACTTGTATCTTACCGTAAACTATTCGTTGAATACAATTCAATAAAAGCTGAGTTGGATGAAAGCACAAAAAAAGAGCAGCAAAGTTTGAACGAACGCGAATATCTGAATTTTCAGTTTGATGAGCTTGAAAAAGCAAATCTTGGAGTCACCGAACAAGCAGAGGCCGAAGAAGAACTCGAAATACTTACACACGCTGAGGAAATAAAATCGAGAACTTTTACATCCATAGGCTTACTAGTTGATAATGAATTAAATGTAACAGATCGTTTAGCCGAAATCAAGCAACTTCTTGATCAGGCTAGCAGGTTCAGTAGTCATATAACGCCATATGCTGAACGGATCGAAGGAAGCCTTATCGAAATAAAGGACATAGCCAACGAACTCCGGATTTTTTCCGAGCAGGTGCATTTTGATCCTGAACGAATTGAAAAACTCGGACAACGACTCGATCTTATCTACCACCTGGAACAAAAACACCGGGTAAAATCAGTTAGCGAACTTCAGGTTATAATGAATGAATTATCAGAAAAACTTTTTGCAATAAGTTCTCTCGAAACCCGCATTGAAGAACTAACCCAGGCACTGCAAGTAAAGGAAAGTGAACTTTCGGAGGTTTCTGCTGTTCTTTCTAAGCTAAGGAAATCGGTTATTCCAAATATAGAAACAGAAATGCACAAAGTGCTTGAAAATTTGGGGATGCCTTCAGCTAAATTCATCATTAAGCAGGAAACTTTGAGTTATTTTTCAGCATCCGGAACTGATAAAATCACCTTTCTTTTTTCTGCAAATAAAGGTGGGGAAATACGTGAAATTCAAAAAGTTGCTTCAGGTGGTGAATTATCCAGGCTTATGCTCGCATTGAAATCCCTGGTATTAAACCGCAGCTTACTTCCAACCATCCTTTTCGATGAAATAGATACCGGAGTTTCAGGCGATATTGCCGGAAAAGTAGGAACCATTATGCGCAATATGTCAACCCATATGCAGGTAATTGCAATCACACACCTTCCTCAGATTGCCGGAAAGGCTGACTCTCATTTACTTGCCTATAAACAGGATGGTGATACAACAACAGTTTCGAGCATGCGCATACTATCAAATGAAGACAGGGTAAATGAAATTGCGCGTATGCTAAGCGACGAAACCATAACCGAATCAGCTAAAATCACTGCAAGGGAGTTATTAAACTTCCGGAATTAATTTTCAATCAACTTCTTAAATAATCACATCAATTTCGAATTATTAATTAAAACAGATACAATGGCTTACAATTTACTTAAAGGTAAAAAGGGAATCATTTTCGGTGCACTTAACAACATGTCGATTGCATGGAAAGTAGCAGAAAAAGCACACGAAGAAGGCGCTCAGTTTGTGCTTACAAATACACCAATGGCTCTTCGCCTTGGAGATACACATCATTTAGCCGAAGCAACAAATTCAATTATAGTACCTGCTGATGCTACCAGCATTCCTGATCTTGAAAATGTTTTCAAAAAGACAATGGAACATTTCGATGGAAAAATTGATTTTATCCTTCATTCTATCGGTATGTCGCCTAACGTACGTAAGAAAATTCCTTACGATGCACTTAACTATGAAAATTACCTTAAAACCCTTGATATTTCTGCTATTTCATTTCATAAAGTAATACAAACCGCCAAGAAATTTGATGCTTTAAATGAATGGGGCTCCATTGTAGCTCTGTCGTATGTAGCGGCTCAGCGCACTCTTTTTGAGTATAATGATATGGCTGACGCAAAAGCAGCCTTAGAGAGCATCGCACGCAGTTTCGGATATATATACGGACGCGAAAAGCACATCCGCATTAATACTGTATCGCAGTCGCCAACGCTTACAACTGCTGGTAGTGGAGTAAAAGGTATAGGTGGTTTGATGGATTTCACTGAACGTATGTCGCCACTAGGCAATGCAACTGCTGAGGAATGTGCTGATTATTGTCTCACGCTTTTCAGCGATCTGACCCGGAAAGTTACCATGCAGAATCTTTTCAACGATGGCGGTTTTTCAAGCATGGGTATGAGTGCCCGCGCTATGGAAATGTATAATAAAAGTCTCGATTGCCGCGACTGTCACGATCATCCGGATAACTGCAAAATTGAAGAATAAGCTTGATTCGTGGTGTATACTGAAGTATTTTGTTAAAGTAATAGCACTAAAACTCAACCAGTACCAAGATTAATTGAATAAGTATACACAGCCTGGGACTTAGGTTCCGGGCTGTTTGTTTTGTCAGGAACCGGAGATGTGTAATTGAGCTGAACTCCAGGTTTATCAATATTTTCAGGTTTAATATTATTTTCAGCTGGTTTTGGTAATTGGAAATGTATGCGTGTTTTCATCTCTGCTTTCATTTTTACTCCCCGGTTTCTGGCTGGTTCGTATTGCATTAACTTTATAACTCGAATGGCTTCATCATCGCAACCATGCCCGATTCCTTTTGTTACTTCCACATCCACAATTTCGCCTATATTATTAACTGTATAGCGCACAAAAACAAGGCCTTCAACATTGTTGGCAATAGCCTGTTCGGGATACACGATATTATCTTTGACAAATTTCTGATATGCTTCTTTTCCTCCCGGAAAAGTGGGGATTTTCAGGAAATTCTTCCTTTTCGGATTTTTGGGATCGTTATGTTTCACTTTACAAAATTAACAAATTTTCCTGTTTGATTATAAAAGTAGCAATTTCAAAAAAATGCGTCTATATAAATTTGCATCTATTTGATTAACTGTTAATTGAAATATAGCTTGCAAGGATATTTGCTGTTCATACCCACAGTTTTTCAATATGTATTCAAATAATGCTAAATTTGTCAACGCAAAAATAAATTGATAAATTAACCTAAGTTTAGGATTCAGTTTGGTTTGTATTTGAAAATCAATCAAGTATAAATTTGCAGACTAAAATTTCCTGAGATACCCAAAAAATTAAACAACATATGAAAATCCTGGTTTGTATCAGCAATGTACCTGATACCACAACAAAAGTTAAATTCGTTGACGATTTGAAAAAGCTCGATGTAAATGGCATTCAATGGGTTATAAATCCGTGGGACGAACTTGCCCTTACCCGTGCACTCGAAATGAAGGATGATGCATCTAATGCTATTCAATCTGTTTCTGTTGCCCATGTTGGGTTGGTAACTTCTGAGCCTACCATTCGCAAAGCATTGGCTATTGGCGCTGATGACGCAATAAGGGTTAATACCGAAGCCGGGGAAGCTTATGCAATAGCAGCACAACTGGCTGAAGCTATCCGGAACGAGAATTTCGATATAATAATGTGTGGTATCGAGTCGAGCGATCATAACGGATCGACAGTAGGAGGGATGCTTGCTGAATTTTTAAGTTATCCATCTGTTACCGGTGTTTCTTCCATTAAAATTGAAAGCGGGCAAACTGTGATAACCCGCGAAATAGATGGAGGTAAAGAAATCCTCACAGTTCCATCGCCCTTTGTTGCCGTTGTTCAGAAAGGAATTGCAAAAGAACCCCGGATTGCAGCCATGCGTGGAATTATGATGGCACGTACCAAATCTATTAAAGTGCTTGAACCACAAGCAATTGATAGTCTTACCGAGGTTATAGGTTACGAATTGCCAAAACCTCGTGCAGCCTGTAAATATGTTGAAGCCGATAATGCCGGTGAGCTTATTGCTTTATTACAAAACGAAGCCAAGGTTTTTTAATTCATTTATTCATTCACATCGTAAAAAAACGAATCATTATATGTCAGTATTAGTATTCCTCGAAAATTGGGATGGTAAATTCAAGAAATTGTCATTCGAATTAGTTTCGTATGCATCCAAAGTGGCCGAAATGCTTGGCGATCAGGCAGTAGCACTTTCAATTGGAAAAGTTGATACCTCAGAACTCGAAAAATTAGCTACGTATGGCGCATCAAAAGTGATCAGTATCGAAAATGATTCGATCAAAGCTTTTGATGATCAGGCTTTTACAAGCCTGATTGCAGAAGTGGCGCAAAAAACAGGCGCAAAAGTCCTGGTGTTATCGAACAACAATACAGGCAAAGCACTTGCACCAAGGCTTTCAGTAAGGCTGAAAGCGGGTGTAGCTTCCGGTGTTAGTAAATTACCGGTTAGCGTTAATCCTTTTGTTGTTTATAAAAAGGTATTTTCGGGCAAAGCTTTCGCTAACGTTGCCATTAAAACAGATATTAAAATTCTTACACTGGCACAAAACTCTTTCGATCTGTTTGAATCTCCTAAAACTTTTACTATTGAGAAAATGGATATTCAGCCTGACGGAAATCTGATGAAAACCCAGGTGAAAGATGTTCAAAAACAATCGGGTAAAATACTTATTACCGATGCTGATATTGTTATTTCCGGTGGCCGGGGTATGAAATCGCCCGATAACTGGGGGCCATTAGTTGAACTGGCTAAGCTTCTCGGTGCTGCAACTGCCTGTTCGCGACCGGTTTCTGATGAAGGCTGGCGTACCCACGATGAGCATACCGGGCAAACAGGTAAAATTATTGCTCCTAACCTCTATTTTGCTATAGGTATTTCAGGAGCAACTCAACATCTTGCAGGTATAAGTTCATCAAAGTTTATCGTTGCAATAAATACCGATAAGGACGCTCCGATTTTTGAAGCGGCCCAGTATGGAATTGTAGGCGATGCCTTGAAAGTGCTTCCTAAACTGGTTGAAGCCGTTAAAGAAATGAAATCAAAGTAAACAAGGTTATTAAACTCAGGCAAAATGCACTTAAAGTATTTATTGACTAATTTACTTTAAGGGAATATTTTGCTTGTAAATCAATTGATTATGGCAAAGCAAATAGTTTTTGCACTCACCATTCTGATTACTCTGGGTGTTTTTACCTTCACCATCCTGAGGCTAATCAGCTGGTTCAAATTCACCAAAGCCAATTTCCCTATCCGCGATTTCGGAAAACGGTTTATGGTAATGTTGGATGTTGCCATAGGGCAAACCAAAATTTTCCGTCGACCGGTGATTGGGTTTTTTCATGCACTTGTTTTCTGGGGATTCTGCGTTATCATTTTCGGAAGTTTCGAAATGATTATTGACGGATTGTTTGGAGTGGAACGCTCGTTAAAATTCATGGGAAGCCTGCATGATATTATTATGGCCTCCGGTGATATTTTTGCTTTACTGGTAGCAGTTTCCATTATAATTTTCATAGCTCGGAGGCTTTTTATGCATATCAGTCGTTTCGAAGGAATTGAAATGAAAAAGAAATCGCATCAGGATGCTAACATCGCGCTGACAATGATTTTGTTACTGATGCTTACGCTGATGGGAATGAATGCGGCTTATGTTCAGCTTCAACTATCTGCAAATGAATCAATTTATGGGGTTTATCCCGTAGGAGTATTTCTGGCACCTTTGTTTAGTGGATTATCGCTGCACGGGGTTCATGTGGCACATGAAATTTTCTGGTGGTCGCACATACTTCTGATTTTTATTTTTGCTAACGTTCTTCCGTATTCCAAGCATTTCCATGTATTTCTGTCGGTTCCAAATACGTTCCTAACCCGCCTCGAACCACTCGGGAAACTCACCAACATGGATGATATTACCCGTGAGGTTAAACTGATGCTCGATCCGAATGCTACTTTCGATGCGCCTGCCGCTGATGCACCTATAAGCCGTTTTGGAGTTAAGGATGTGGAAGATGTTTCGTGGAAAAATTATTTCGATTCGCTAACATGCACTGAGTGTGGTCGTTGTTCAGCAGTTTGCCCGGCAAATACAACCGGCAAGCTTCTGTCGCCTCGTAAAATATTTATGGATCTACGTGCACGAATGAAAGAAAAAGGTCCCGGAATGGTGAAATTAGGTAAAGAATTTAATGACAATAAATCATTACTTCGTGATTATATATCGGAAGAAGAACTCTGGGCTTGCACTACCTGTAATGCATGTGCGCAGGAGTGCCCCGTTAATATCAATCATCCGACATTAATCCTCGATATGCGACGATATCTCGTAATGGAAGAAAGCTCTGCTCCAACCGGATTGAAAACCATGTTCAGCAACATCGAGAACAATGGCGCTCCGTGGCAATATTCATCGGAAGATCGCTTGCTTTGGGCTGAGAACCTGGAGATGAAAGTTTTATAATAAAAGAAGGAGACCACTAAGCTACTCAGAATACTAATAGCCAATGAGTTGCAAAATAATTACCATAAAAAACTTAGTGAACCTTTGTGTACTAAGTGTCTTAGTGGTTTTAAAAAAATAAAGCAACAGCTCTAAATTAATTCTTAAACAATGGAATCAAAGAAAATAGAAATCCCTGTAATGGCCGATTTATTTGCCCGTGGCGAAAAACCCGAATACCTGTTCTGGGTTGGCTGCGCCGGAGCATTCGACGACCGATATAAAAAAGTTACCCGTGCTTTTGCAAAAATTCTTACTCACCTTAATATTAGCTATGCAGTACTTGGGAAAGAAGAATCTTGTACAGGCGATCCCGCCCGCAGGGCAGGCAACGAAATGCTTTACCAGATGCAGGCCATGCAGAATATTGCCATCCTCGATGGATACGAAGTGAAGAAAATTATTACCATCTGCCCGCATTGCTTCAATATTTTCAAAAACGAATACCCTGACCTTGGTGGAAAGTATGAAGTAATTAATTACATACAATTTCTGGATAAATATATCGAAAATGGAACTATAAAACTGGATGCTTCATTGCTTGGAAGTACCAGGATAACCTATCACGACCCTTGCTACCTCGGACGAGGGAATGATATTTATGCCGAGCCCCGCAGTATTTTGAAAAAGCTTACCAATGATTTTGTGGAACTGGAGCGTAATAAAAGTTTCTCATACTGCTGTGGTGCGGGCGGTGCGCAAATGTTTAAGGAAGCAGAACCAGGCAAGAAGGAAGTATTTATTGAACGTACTGAAGAAGTGTTGCGTTCAGAAGCGAAAATTGTCGCAACTGCCTGTCCTTTCTGCATGACTATGCTTACCGATGGTTTGAAATATAAGAATAAAGAAGAAGTGAAAAACCTGGATATCGCGGAACTCATTGTGCAGGTGCTGGATTTATAAAATAAATTAATGGTCATTAGAAAATGGGAAATAGTGATACTAAACACGTCACTGCTTCCTATAACTTTTTCTATAAACTTTTCAATATAATCTCTTCACAGTTAGATAGATATGCATCAATTTATATATTTAAAACCTTGATTCAGCCTGCATTACAGTATTTTTTTTGCAGATTTGACCTAAAAGTGTAATTTTGCGCCCCTGGTTTCCTGCCTCATCGCTCTGATGACTTTAGCGGGAAATATCTAAGTCATAACCTGATTTACCATTTATGCGTTTTAGAATAATTGTGCTTGCCAAGCAGGTTCCTGATACACGGAACGTTGGAAAAGATGCCATGAAAGCGGATGGCACTGTTAACCGGGCAGCTCTGCCTGCTATTTTCAACCCTGAAGATTTACATGCCCTTGAACAGGCACTGAGCATCAAAGATAAAATTCCTGAAGCAGAAGTTATTGTTCTGACAATGGGTCCTTTCCGCGCTGCCGAAATCATTCGTGAAGCCATGTATCGCGGTGCCGACAGAGGTTACCTGATTACAGACCGTAAATTTGCCGGTTCCGATACGCTTGCAACCTCATACGCTCTTTCATTGGCTGTAAAAAAACTTGCACCATACCACCTTGTAATTTCAGGGCGCCAGGCCATTGATGGCGATACTGCCCAGGTTGGCCCGCAAACTGCCGAAAAGCTAGGTATTCCGCAAATTACATATGCGGAAGAAATACTTTCCGTCGATGCAAAAAAAATCATAATTAAGCGAAGGCTCGAAAGGGGAGTAGAAGTCGTAAATTCCACTTTACCTGCGGCTATCACTGTTCACAGCTCAGCTCCGGTTTGCCGCCAGCGTGTTGGTAAACTTCTGATGAAATACAAGCATGCCCGCACTGTGACTGAACTACAGAACGAAACTAAAGATTATACCGAATTATACAGCGCCAGGCCATACCTGCTTATTGACGAATGGACAGCCGACGATTTGAAAGCTGAACCCGAAATGCTTGGCCTTTCAGGATCGCCTACCAAGGTTAAAAAAATCGAAAACGTTGTTTTTCAACATAAAGATTCAACCGTTTTAGGCAATTCCGATAAGGAAATTGAAGGGTTGATGCAGAATCTGATCAACAGTCATGTTATCGGGTAATCCAAAAAAAAAAAATCATTGACTAATACCATAAGCACGTGAACAACATATTTGTTTATTGCGAAGTTACTGACGAAGGACTGATTGCAGACGTAAGTCTCGAACTCCTGTCGAAAGGGAAAAAACTGGCAAATGACCTTAAAGTGAAACTGGAAGCAGTTGTAATCGGATATAAAGTTAAAAACATCGAATCACAGTTGTATCCTTTTGGCGTTGATGTAATTCATTACGCTGACGAGGAAAGGCTTTTCCCTTATACAACACTTCCTCACGCATCCATTATTCTCGATCTTTTTAAGAAAGAGAAACCTGAAATTGCCATTTTCGGCGCAACCAGTATTGGCCGCGATTTAGCTCCTCGTGTAGCTTCGGCGCTTCGTTGCGGGCTAACTGCCGATTGTACAAGTCTCGAAATTGGCGACCATTTCGAAAATAAGACCCAGACTGAATATAAGAACCTTCTGTATCAGATAAGGCCAGCCTTTGGTGGTAACATTATCGCAACCATTATAAATCCCGAAACCAGGCCGCAAATGGCTACTGTAAGGGAAGGAGTAATGAAAAAAGAAGTTTTTTCCAATAAATTTAAAGGAAAGCTCGTAAAAATTGATGCAAAAAGCATTCTTAAAGATGATGATTTTGCAGTAACAATTATAGAGCGTCATATGGAAAAAAGCAAGATCGATATCAAAAACTCACAGGTTATCATTTCCGGTGGTTATGGTGTAGGATCAAAAGAAAATTTCAATCTGCTTTTTGATCTTGCTGATATTCTTGGGGCTCAGGTTGGCGCATCCCGCGCTGCTGTAGATGCAGGATTTGTTGAGCACGAACGGCAGGTTGGACAAACTGGTGTTACTGTCAGGCCTAAACTGTATATTGCCTGTGGCATTTCAGGAGCAGTTCAGCATAGGGCAGGCATGGATCAATCTGCGCAGATCATTTCGATCAATACTGATGTTCATGCACCTATCAATAATATTGCAGATTATACTATCATTGGAAGTGTTGCAGATGTAATTCCGAAAATGATCAAATATTACAAGAAAAACTCGAAGTAAATTAACTGACCATCATGGAAAATTTCTATACCGACAATCCCCATCTCAGGTTTCACCTTACCCATCCTTTGATGGAGAAAATTGTAAAACTGAAAGAAGCGGGCTATAGCCAGAAAGATAAATACGATTTTGCACCTCTCGATTTTGAAGATGCCATCGACAATTACGATAAAGTGATGGAGATAATCGGCGAGATCAGCGGCGAAATTATTGGCCCTAATGCTGAATCCGTTGATAAAGAAGGGCCGAAACTTATTGATAACGAGGTAAAATACGCACGGGGCACTCAGCAAAATTACGATGCATTAGTAAAAGCCGGCCTGGTAGGATTCACGCTCCCAAGGGAATATGATGGACTTAACATGCCAATTGTTCCTTATGTAATGTCAGGCGAAATAGTGTCGCGTGCTGATGCCGGATTTGCCAATATATGGGGTCTTCAGGACTGTGCCGAAACCATCCATGAATTTGCTTCTGATGAAATAAAGGCGGAATTTCTGCCTCGTTTTAATAAAGGGGCAACTGCGGCAATGGATCTTACTGAACCTGATGCGGGATCGGATTTGCAAGCCGTTCAGCTTAAAGCTACGTATGATAATCATAAGCATAAATGGATGCTTGATGGCGTAAAACGTTTTATTACTAACGGAGATGCCGATATTTCACTGGTTTTAGCCCGTTCCGAGGAAGGAACATCTGATGCACGCGGACTTTCACTTTTTGTTTATGATCGAAGCGATAAAGCCGTAACAGTTCGTCGTATCGAAAATAAACTTGGTATAAAAGGATCGCCAACTTGCGAACTGGTTTTCCGAAATGCTCCGGCCAAACTGATCTGTGATTCCAAACTTGGTCTTATAAAATATGTTATGTCACTGATGAATTCAGCCCGTTTGGGTGTTGGTTCTCAGTCTGCCGGAATTGCTGAAGCTGCTTATCGTGAAGCTTTGAAATATGCTGTTGAACGTGAGCAATTCGGGAAATCCATTATCAAGTATGCTGCCGTTTACGAAATGCTTACCAATATGCGTGTAAAGATTGACGCCATGCGCACTTTACTATACGAAACTGCCAGGTATGTAGATATTTACAAGGCATATGCTCATGCATCCAAAGAGCGTAAACTGGAACCCGAAGAACGTCAGGATGCTAAAATGTATCAGAAACTTGCTGATATGTACACACCTTTGGTAAAACTATATTCCAGCGAAGGTTGTAACCAGATAGCCTATGATGCCATTCAGATTTTTGGTGGAACCGGCTATATGAAAGACTTCCCTATCGAACGTATTTATCGCGATGCACGTATCACTACCATATACGAAGGTACTTCGCAACTTCAGGTTGTAGCTGCTATACGCAATGTGGGAAATGGCGCATTTCTAGCTGTTATGCGTGATCGTGCACAGTTATCAGTAAAACCTGAACTGGAATACCTGAAAGGAACACTGGAAAAAATGACCGAGCAATTTGCCAAAACAGTTGAAAAAGTTAATGAATTCAATGATAATGAATACTTTGACTTCCATGCACGGCGTATGGTCGAAATGGCTGCAAATGTGCTGATCGGATACCTTTTGTTGTATGATGCAAACAGAAGTGAAGTGTATTCGAAATCAGCTGATATTTTTATCCGTAAAGCTCGTGCTGAAAACATCGCATCAGTTAGCTTCATTAATAATTGCCATCCTAAGGATATAAATGACTTTAAGATGTAAGTAAACTGAATGAATTCCGTAATTTGGAATTAATACCAATAAACAACCTAACCACTTGAAAGAACGCTCATTAAAAGAGCGTTCTTTTTTGCTTTAGTTCATATCATATTCTATTGTCTTATATTTTTATTAACACATGGAAAATCCTATGATGTAAATTTTGTACTTTTCGACCGGTTTTCGCACCTTGAATTTATTGATTTCAATAGTTTCATCGCGTTAACTATACTGTGGAGTTTTGAAACAAAGCCTGAGATATCCGATGTCCGGGTTTAATAGCTGCGGGGCAATTACATAGAGATCAATTCAATACAAATCAAATACAACGATTTTATTAATGGAAAACAGAAAAGTACTAAAAAGCGGCGAATTCCTTGTGGATACCGTTGAAGCCAAAGATGTGTTTATTCCTGAAGAATTCAACGACGAACAGTTGATGATTGCTCAAACCTGCCAGGATTTCCTTGAAACGGAAGTATATCCTAATATGGACAAAATTGATAGTCCGGATATCAATCTGATGCGGTCAACCCTCGAAAAATCTGGCGAACTCGGTTTAATGGGAATTGCTTTGCCGGAAGATGTAGGTGGATTCGGGCAATCGTTTGTTACCCAAATGCTTGCAGCTGAGACTATTGGAGCAGGGTATTCATTTTCAGTTGCATTTATGGCCCATTGCGGTATAGGAACTTTACCAATTGCCTATTATGGTACTGAAGAGCAGCGCCAGAAATATGTTACCAAACTCGCAACAGGTGAACTGATCGGTTCATACTGCCTCACTGAACCTGGCGCCGGAAGTGATGCCAATGCAGGGAAAACGAATGCACGACTATCAGAAGATGGAACACATTATATCCTTAACGGACAAAAAATGTGGATTACCAATGCAAATTTTGCCGATTTGCAGACTGTATTTGCAAAAGTTGGTAACGACCGGATTCTCAGCGCGTTTATAGTTGAACGGACCATGGAAGGCGTGGTTATTGCTCCGGATGAAAAGAAAATGGGTATAAAAGGCTCATCCACAGCTCAAATCTTTTATAACGATGTAAAAGTACCTGTCGAAAATATGATAGGCCATCAGGGCGAAGGTTTCCGGATCGCACTCAGTATCCTTCACATGGGTCGTATTAAACTGGGTGCCAATGTTATAGGAGCTGCCAAGAAAGCAATAAACGATTCGGTTAAATATGCGAATGAGCGGAAGCAATTTTGTGTGCTGATATCCACTTTCGGAGCTATTAAACATAAAATAGCACAACAGGCAATTAAAACATTTGCTGCCGAAGCTGCCACCTACCGTGTGAGTAAAGATATTGATGATCTGATCGTTATCAATAAAGCATCGGGTATGGATCACGGAAGTGCAACTATCGAAGGCATAAGCCATTATGCTGTTGAAGCCGCTATACTTAAAGTGTATGGTTCCGAGGCTTTGGATTATGTAATTGATGAAGCGGTTCAGATTCACGGAGGAATGGGATATTCTGCCGAAATGGCTGTTGAACGCGGTTACCGCGATTCGCGCATAAACCGCATTTTCGAAGGAACCAACGAAATTAATCGACTTATAATTGCCGATACCGCTATAAAACGTGCACAAAAAGGTGATTTTGATCTTTTTGGTCCGGCTGAAAAACTGTATAACAATCTTGGCCAAATTACTTCAGGTAAAGTTGAAGATGAAAGTTATTATGCAGAAAAGCGTCGTTATCTTGCTAATTTCAAGAATGTTATACTCATTGCAATTCATGGAGTAACCCGGTTTTTCGATAAGAAACTAGTGAAAGAGCAAGAAGTGATGAATAACATCTCTGAAATGATTATGGAGACATATATCGCTGAATCACTGGCACTTCGTGTCGAAAAGCTGGAAAATACGAAAGGAAATGCAGATATTTTCCGTGATATGCTCGATGTATATGTTTACGACACTGCCGATCTGGTTCGTAAATCAGCACGCGATGCGTTTAACAGCTTTGCTGATGGCGCAGAATTGGAAAAACTGAATGTCGCTGTTGAAAAGCTGACCCAGGTTGCCGGGGTTAATGTTAAGGAAGCGCGCAGGCGAATAGCTGACAGGTTGATCGAAAACAACGCTTATAAATTTTAGCAGGTACTAATTTATAAATTTCTGCGAACGCTCCTCTTTCGGGGAGCGTTCGCATTTAAAAAAGATACAAATTCAATTTCGTCAATCAAAATGCAGAAAATAAAAGGCTAAATTTGCATTTTCATGAAATTCTCAGTGCTTATCTTTAGTACAAATGAGAGAAAAAGAAGAAAATCAGGTTAAAAATTTTCATTGAGGTTGAAAGCATTATTAAAGCGGCTCAGTTTCCAATTTATTTATTCATTATAAAACTGAATCTTTCTATGTCACCTTTATTTAGTCATTTGTTAATTCCTTTCATTGTAGCTATGTTCCTTGCTATAACAATGGGTGGAAGCGGAACCGGACCTGCGTTTTCAGCAGCTTATGGCGCAAATGTGGTACGTAAAAGTTTAATTCCGGGCCTATTCGGAATAATGGTTTTCCTGGGTGCGATTATTGCCGGGAAGAATACGGCAGCAACGGTTGGAAAAGGATTAATAAATCCTGAATTAATGACTTTTTCTATTGTATCTGTTATCCTTTTTTCTGTTGCAATCTCGTTGCTGGTTGCTAATATGGTAGGAATACCCCAGTCCACCAGTCAGTCTACTGTAATGGCTGTTTGGGCAGCCGGAATTTACTTTCATGAAGCCAATACAGAAAAGATTTTTCTTCAGGTTATACCAGCCTGGTTTATACTTCCTGTAATTGCATTTTTTCTGAGTCTTTTCTTTGGGAAATACATATACCGGCCTATGCGACGGCGCGGGCTTACCATGTCGCGGTCAGTAAACGTAAATCGTAA
Source organism: Bacteroidales bacterium (assembly GCA_038249705.1). Classification (GTDB taxonomy): domain Bacteria; phylum Bacteroidota; class Bacteroidia; order Bacteroidales; family UBA4417; genus UBA4417. Next base: position 41,724 of record JBBSDC010000001.1, read on the forward strand.
ACCAATTATAAATGGTCTGATACTTTTCATGTCAATGTATGTCGCTTTTTCAATAGGAGCGAATAATGTCGCCAATGCAGCTGGACCTATCGCTACTATGACAGCTAATGAGTTGAACATAACAGGTGATAAAAATTTCCTGTTGATCATGATTTTATCTACGCTCATGGTTGCGCCCAGTTTTGCAATCGGAAGTTCCATTTTTGGGAACAAGATATTGAATAACACAGGCAAAGAAATAGTTTTGTTTGGCAAATTCGAAGCAGGAATTATTGCTTTTGTATCTGCGAGCCTGCTATTATTAGTCTCGGTAATCAAAGGAATTCCTACTTCGCTGGTACAACTTAATGTAGCTGCAATCCTGGGTATAGGAGTTGCAAAACTTGGCACAAAAAACATTTTCAGGAAAACGGAAGTTCGCAAGTTTTTTCTGATGTGGCTTATTGCACCTGTGATTGCATTTTCACTTTGCCTGATTTTACTTTTCCTGGGCGAAAAATTCGAACTTCTATAAAATTACCAACACGAAGTATTTCATTATTCTTTTAACCAAATTATAAACCGTGAATAATCAGGAGGTTATCCTTAAAACCATTGAGTATGTTAAGCATACTTTAGCTGACGCTGAAGGCGGACACGATTGGTGGCATATATACAGGGTATGGAAAACAGCCATTCATATTGCTCGGCATGAGAAAGCCGATTTGTTTATTGTTGAACTCGGAGCTTTACTACACGATATTGCTGATTCGAAATTCCATGGCGGCGATGAGCAGATCGGACCTCAAATGGCCAGAGAATTTTTGCAGTCAATTCAGGTTGATGAATTTGTAATTGATTCTATCGAAAAAATTATTTCAAATATTTCTTTTAAAGGTGGTCAGTTACCACAGAACTTCAAATCGCCGGAACTGGATGTAATTCAGGATGCCGACAGACTTGATGCATTAGGAGCCATTGGAATTGCACGAACTTTTAACTATGGCGGTCACAAAGGGCGATCTATTTATAATCCTGACATCAATCCCAATCTACAATTAACAAAAGAAGAATATAAAAACAGTGAAGCTCCTACGCTGAATCATTTCTACGAAAAGCTTCTACTGCTGAAAGATCGGATGAATACCCAAACAGGAAAAGAAATGGCTACGAAAAGACATGATTTCATGCTCACTTACCTCGATCAGTTTTATAGGGAATGGGATGGCGAAAAATAGTCATAAAGAATTATAATACATACCTTATTGATCTGTAAGAACTTTACAAAACCAATTTCTTTAGGGAATAAAAAAAAGGACGATCCTTGCGAATACGTCCTCTGTAAAAATAATCGACTTTTTTTTATTCCTCAATATGCGGAACAATCGGAGATTCGAGAGTAGAAGCCGGAAGCTCTTTGAGTTTTATCTTCTCAATAATAATTTTCATATCCTTGATTTCCGGATCGAAATCTATAGTTACACTGTCGCCCTGTACAAGCTTCGTGAGAATAATCTCCTCAGCCAGAATATCTTCGACATATTTTTGAATAGCTCTTTTCAATGGACGAGCACCAAATTGTTCATCCCAGCCTTTTTCAAGTATATAATCTTTCGCCCTTTCGGTAATACATGGTTCGTAACCCATTGCTTTAATACGGGTAAAGAGATGAGTAAGTTCAATGTCGATAATTTTGTGAATATCCTCACGCTCAAGCGAATCAAAAATAATCACATCGTCGATCCTGTTAAGAAATTCAGGTGCAAATGACTTTTTAAGAGCATTTTCGATTACGCTTTGTGCAATACTTGAACTTTGCGACTGACGGGCACTTGTGCTGAATCCAACACCAGCACCGAAGTCTTTCAGTTGCCTTGAGCCAATATTGGAAGTCATAATCACAATTGTATTTTTAAAATCAACTCTACGTCCCAGGCTATCAGTAAGTTGACCATCGTCGAGCACCTGGAGCAGGATGTGAAAAATATCCGGATGAGCTTTCTCAATTTCATCTAACAGTACGATAGAGTAGGGGCGACGGCGTACTTTTTCGGTCAGCTGTCCGCCTTCTTCGTAACCTACATAGCCAGGAGGCGCTCCTACGAGACGCGAAACCGAAAATTTCTCCATGTATTCGCTCATATCAATACGAATAAGAGCCTCTTCCGTATCAAAAAGATAACGCGATAAAATTTTAGCAAGGTGAGTTTTCCCTACACCGGTTGGTCCAAGGAAAATAAATGTTCCGATTGGTTTATTCGGATCTTTTAGGCCTGCACGATTACGGCGGATGGCTTTAACCACTTTTTTGATGGCATTTTCCTGCCCGATAACCGAACCACCCAATTCCTGCTCCATATTCATAAGGCGCGAACCTTCATTTTCTGCGATTCGTTGTACTGGCACACCGGTCATCATAGCAACTACTTCGGCCACATTTTCTTCAGTAACCATTTGCCGGTTAACCTTCGAATCTTCCTCCCATATTGTTTTCAGTGTTTCGAGCTGAGCTTGTGCTTTACGTTCATCATCACGGTAACGGGCTGCTTCTTCATATTTCTGCCCTTTAATAGCCTTCATTTTCTTTTGCCTGATATCTTCTATCAAACTTTCAGTCGTTACTATCTCAACCGGAACATGCATATTCGAAATATGCACACGGGCTCCTGATTCGTCAAGTGCATCAATAGCTTTATCAGGTAAACACCTATCTGTCAGATACCTGTTTGTAAGTGTAACACATGCATTTATTGCTTCGGGCGTGTATTTTACAAGATGATGGTCTTCGTATTTTTCCTTTATCTGGTTTAGGATTGTTACAGTTTCATCAGGGGAAGTTGGATCTACTATAATTTTTTGAAACCTGCGTTCGAGAGCGCCATCCTTTTCAATGTACTGTCGGTATTCATCCAGAGTTGTTGCTCCGATGCACTGTATTTCGCCACGTGCGAGAGCAGGTTTGAACATATTGCTTGCATCCAGTGATCCGCTTGCATTACCGGCGCCGACTATGGTATGGATTTCATCGATAAAAAGAATGATATCGCGATTTTTCTCCAGCTCGTTCAATACAGCTTTCATGCGTTCTTCAAACTGCCCACGGTATTTAGTACCTGCTACAAGCGAAGCCAGATCGAGTGTGTAAACCTTTTTGTTAAATAATGCACGCGAAACTTTTCGCTGCACAATCCGTAATGCAAGTCCTTCAGCAATAGCTGATTTGCCAACACCAGGTTCACCAATCAAAATCGGATTGTTTTTCTTGCGGCGGCTTAAAATCTGCGAAATTCGTTCGAGCTCTTTCTCCCGGCCAACTATCGGATCGAGTCTGTTTTCTTCGGCTGCTTTTGTAAGGTCGCGTCCAAAATTATCGAGCACAGGTGTTTTTGATTTACTGTCAGCAGTTTTTCTCAGGTTTTCGATACCACCACCTTCATCCGGATCATCATCTTGGGAGCCGCCTGATAACTCATCTTTTGGATCAGAATCCGATTCGCCATAAAGCTTTTCTTTGTCTGCCTGTATTGATGCATCATCACCGCTAATCAAAATTGATTTTACTTCTTCTTTAAATAAGTCGTAATCCACATTGTATTTTTTAACTGATCGGGTTACAAGGTTATCTTCGTCTTTCAAAATGGCTAACATTAAATGTTCAGTTCCTATTAATTCGCTGTTAAAAAGTTTTGCTTCCAGGTATGTAAGTTTAAGGGCACGTTCAGCCTGTTTAACGAGTGGAAGATTATCATTAACTTTATTATGATTGGCAGGATTAACAATAGCGGCTTCAATTGTACGGCGCAACTCGGACATGTCAACATTCAGATAACTCAAAATCCGGATTGCCATTCCTTCCCCTTCACGTATCATCCCTAAAAGAAGGTGTTCAACGCCAATATATTCATTTCCAAGCCTTATAGCCTCTTCGCGGCTAAAAGACAAAACATCTTTCACTCTCTGTGAGAACTTTGCTTCCATCTATTTTCCAATTCTGTTTACTAATTGATTAATTATCAAAATCACTTCAAAATTACAATATAAACATACAAGTCTGTAAATAGTTTGTGTAAATGATTTATCAAAAATCATTAAATCATTCATTTACTGCCATTTGATATTATCAACACACAATTGTTAAAAACAGGTTTGAAAAAGCGTCTGAATGCATTTTTTATATCAAAAAAATCCGTACTTTCGTAGTTCTGTTGAGGATAACTTAAGTTATTATAAATGAAGGAGTTAATAAATGGATAATATTCAGGACGGGGAAAGAATAGTACCTGTCAACATTGAAACACAAATGAAAGGCGCTTACATCGATTATGCGATGTCGGTAATTGTATCCCGGGCATTACCCGATGTACGTGATGGTCTTAAACCTGTTCATCGGAGAGTACTATATGGAATGCTCGATTTAGGTGTATTGTCTAACAGATCGTACAAAAAATCAGCCCGTATTGTGGGTGAAGTTCTTGGTAAATATCATCCGCATGGTGATACCTCTGTTTATGATGCTATGGTTCGAATGGCCCAGAATTGGTCGTTAAGGTATCCATTGGTCGACGGGCAGGGTAACTTTGGTTCAATTGACGGCGACAGCCCGGCTGCTATGCGTTATACTGAGGTTCGGCTTCGTAAATTAGCGGAAGAATTACTTGCTGATATTGATAAAGATACAGTTGATTTTAAACTGAATTTTGACGACACTCTTGAGGAACCATCCGTTTTACCTGCCAAAATCCCAAACCTGCTGATAAATGGTACTTCTGGTATTGCAGTAGGTATGGCTACAAACATTCCTCCGCATAACCTTACCGAAATCATTAACGGCTGTATCGCTTACATTGACGACCGAGACATCACTATTGAAGGTCTGATGAAATATATCAAAGCACCTGATTTTCCTACCGGTGGCATTATATATGGGTATGAAGGCGTTCGTGATGCCTATGAAACTGGTCGTGGCCGATTGGTAATGCGTGGTGAATCCACTTTCGAAACCGATGAAAAAGGACGTGAAGCTATCGTTTTTACTTCAATTCCTTACCAGGTAAATAAGGCTGAAATGATTAAAAAAACAGCCGACCTTGTAAATGAAAAAAAGATTGAAGGCATTCACGATATACGTGATGAGAGCGACAGGAATGGACTCCGGATCGTTTATGAACTTAAAAAAGATGCTGTTTCCAATGTTGTTCTAAATAAACTTTATCAGTATACTGCACTGCAGACTTCGTTCAGTACCAATGCCATAGCACTGGTTAAAGGACGACCATATCAACTCAACCTTAAGCAACTTATTGGTCATTTTATTGATCATCGTCACGAAGTTATACTAAGGCGCACACGATACGATCTTGCCGAGGCTGAAAAACGTGCACATGTACTTGAAGGTCTGCTGATTGCACTCGATAACATTGATGAAGTTATTGCAATTATCCGAGCCGCTGCTTCACCCGAAGAAGCCAGGACAAAGTTGATGGAACGCTTTTCGCTGAGCGAGATTCAGGCGAAAGCTATTCTGGATATGCGCTTGCAGCGTTTAACAGGACTTGAACGAGAGAAACTTAAAGAAGAATATGCTGAATTGATGAAAATTATAGCATATTACCGCGGCATACTTGCTGACGAAACCCTTCAGTTCGACATTATAAAGACTGAACTTACTGAAATCAGAGAAAAGTACGGTGACGAACGCATGACACGCATCGAACTGAGCGCAAAGGATTTCAGGATTGAAGATACTATAGCTGATGAAGCAGTGGTTATTACCATTTCGCACATGGGCTATATGAAACGTACACCACTCACTGAATACCGCCGCCAAAGCAGAGGTGGGAGAGGTGCCCGTGGGTCGGATATCCGCGAAGAAGATTTCCTTGAGCATTTGTATATTGCTACTGCTCATAACTATATGCTCTTCTTTACAGAAAAGGGTAAATGTTTCTGGCTTAGGGTTTTCGAAATCCCTGAAGGTGGAAAAACATCCAAAGGCCGAGCGATTCAGAATATGTTGAATATTGAAACGGATGATAAAGTCAGGGCTATTATTAACCTGAAAGACCTTAAAAATGAAGAATATGTAAAAAATAATTATATAATTCTTTGTACTAAAAAAGGTACTATCAAGAAAACCTCGCTCGAAGCATACTCGCGGCCACGATTAAATGGTATAAATGCAATCAACATCAACGAAGGCGATCATCTGCTCGAAGCCCGTTTAACAAACGGAAGCAGCGAAGTATTAATGGCTTTGCGCAGTGGAAGGGCAATACGTTTCAACGAAAAAACTGTGCGTCCTATGGGGCGGACTGCAACAGGAGTAAGGGGTATAACACTGGGAGGAAAGAATGATGAAGTTATTGGCATGATATGTGTTAATAATACCGAAGAGTCTATTCTGGTAGTATCGGAAAAGGGATATGGCAAACGCTCAGACCTTGAAGATTACAGAGTTACAAACCGTGGAGGCAAAGGTGTTAAAACCATTAATGTGACCGAAAAAACCGGAAGCCTGATTGCTATCAAAAATGTAACCGACCGCGATGATCTCATGATCATAAATCTTTCAGGAATAATTATCCGCATGGGAGTTAGCGATCTGAGAGTTATGGGAAGAGCAACACAGGGAGTAAGACTTATAAACCTGAAAGAAGATGATGGAATTGCTGCAGTTGCAAAAGTTGAATGTGAAATTGATGAAGTAGAGGACGAAGAATTATTGGAAGGAACTGAGCTGAATGATAGTGAAGATAGCGATACTCCAACTAGTGATGATCAGGAGATTTCAAATGAAATAACACCAGAAGAATAAACACCTATAAATAAACAATTAACATTAACCAAAAAAAATTCAAAACTAAAAAGTTAAGGAAATGAAAAGAACTCTTGTTTTATTTGCCCTAATTATGCTGGTAAGCGTTGCTTTCGCACAAATGAAGAAAGACCGTACTTCGGCATATAATTATTGGATGAAAAAGGATTTGATCAAGGCTAAAGAATTTATCGACAAAGCCATTACTTATCCTGATGCTGCTACAGATGCCAAAGTTTGGTATTACAGAGGTGGAATTTATCTGGATATTCAGATTTCTCCTGCTAAAGCTGTGCTTGCCCCTGATGCAATTAATGTTGCCTACGAAGCTTATAACAAAGCTAATACATTGGATACCAAAGGAGAATTTAAAACTGACATAGCAGCGCGGCTTGCTGCAATAGGAGGTGAGTTCTTTAATGAAGGAATATCTTATTTCCAGCAAAATGATTTTGATGGTGCGATGCCATTCTTCGAAAAAGCGATCAATATCAGTAAGGAAAATCAAACTATTGATACTTTAGCAAATTATGGCGCTGCTTTGTGTTTCGAAAAGAAAGCAGCAGTTGATCCGTCATACCTGGACAAAGCTATAGAGAAATATCAGTATCTTGCTGATCTTAGAATGAAAGAAGTAAGTGTATATACTTCACTTGCAAGCCTTTATAAAGACAAAAACAACCTCGAAAAAGGAGCTCAGATACTTAATATTGGTAAGGAATTATTCCCTGGTAACACTGATATCATTATTACCGAGGCAAACATGTATATCTCTACAAACAACCATGCAAAAGCTATTGCGAGCCTGATGGAAGCTAAAGAGAAAGAACCTAAAAATGTTTCTGTTCTTTATGCAGTAGGGGTTACCTATGATTTGATGAAAAATGATACCACACTTTCTGGTGCTGACAGGTCAAAATATTTTGATGCTTCAATTGCAGCTTACAAGGAAACAATTGTTATAGATTCAAATTACTTTGATGCCTTATTTAACCTTGGCGCTTTATACTTCAACAAAGGCGGCGAAGTGATTAATGAGGCTAATAAACTTCCGATCAGCGAAACTGCAAAATATGATAAAATGTTAGCAGACGGAAATAATTACCTCAACCTTGCATTGCCTTATCTGGAAAAATGCGAAACTATTCAACCTCAGGATAAACCGACGCTTATTTCGTTGAAAGAAATATACACAAGGTTAAAAATGAGTGAGAAATTACTTGCTATTAATGACAAGTTGAACGCTTTATAGTTCAATAATAATTGAAGTAACAGAAGAGCCCGGCATGACCGGGCTCTTCTGTTTTGCTAATTCCTATTTAACATAATATTAATTATAGGACATTTGTATTCGTGTAAAAACATACCGAAAGAAAGCCAGATTTACCTTAAATGCTAATTAAACGTTGTCTGGAAGAATGTCCGAATAAGGCATTTCAAGTTGCTTTATATCCTGTATAGCGCTTCCTGCAATTCCTTTAATTGATCCATACATATCAATGGTATTGTCAATAACTTTTTCAATTTGTTTCTCGCGCATTTTCCAGTTTTTTTGCATGGAGCGTTTCTCACTGTCCAAATCTATCTTCATCTGCGTAAAACCTTCAACAATTGCTTCTATCTGCATGTGAAATGTATTGCTCGTCAGATAGTCGTATAATATCACCATCTTGTCACCTTTATTTTCCTGCGATGCTACTGCATTACTTATCTGAACGATAGCTTCACGCAATACTTTACACAATCCTTTAAATTCGTCATATGTACATATCCATATACCTTCTTTCAAACCCATGCGATCAAGGTCCGAGGGTAAAACTTCGGTAACCAGTACACCTATATTTGCACCTCTAATACGTATATCTGTCTTAAATTTTTCTATCCAGGAAGGCTGAAAGTCTTTGGTACGCTTGCTTTCATAGTAAATAGTTCCGCAATTCTGCCGGGTACGTGTATTTACTGTTTGTATACAATCTCCTCCTCGGGCACCTTTTTTGATTTCTTCAATGCTATCGAGTGGAAAATTTGCTGCCAACCACTCCTCAATAGCAAGTTCCTGCACTTCACCCTGCAATTGCATGGAACCCTGCTCCTGCTTTCGTTTCATTTCCTCCGTGAGACGCTTCTGATCTTCTAATTGTTTTTGTAATTCCCTAATTGCTAATTCATTACGATCCTGTTCGTATTTTCTTATTTTTTCTTTTTCATCTATGAGTTTTTGATTCAGAATGCGTTCAGCTTCAGCCATTACACTTTCTTTAAGCTCGTCTTTTTCGCGTTTCAGTCGTTCAATTTCTGCTTTGCTACGACTAAGTTCCTTCAGCTTTTCCGATTGCTCCTGCAAATCTTTCTGCATAGCTGCAACCTGTTCCGATTGCTCTTCATAGAGTTTAGCTTTGATCTGTTTTTCAAGCAGGATTTTTTCCTCTTTTAGCTTGAGCTGCAATTTCTCCTGGAAAAGCTCATTTTCTTTCTGCTTTTTCTTTTCAAACTCCTCTTTTTGCAAATTCAGGTTTTCCAGTTCATGATCATACTTTTTCTTCTCAATAGCAAGCTGAGCAGTATATTTCTTTCTAAAATCATGCTCCAGTTGGTGATAAAGAATTTCGTTAACATTTATTTCGGCTCCGCATTTTGGGCATTCTATTTTAGTTTCCTGTTCCATTTTTCTGATCTTGAAATATTTAAATACTTTATTATGACTATAGAGCCACAACATTTTTGAGCCACTAACTTACAAAAAAAAAGCCTCACAATGCGAGGCTTCAATATGAAGTTATGTAACCTAAATAGGCTGCACAATCACCAATCTGAAAATTTCAGTATTGGGCCTGATTGTAAAATGGTCGTTTTCATAGTATTCGATTGAGAAAACGCCCCTTTTCATTGCATAAATGTAACCACCTTCATAGTTATCATTATAGAAATAAATAGGTACAGGAAGCCACGATTCGCCTGATTTCATGTAAAGACTTACCATACCATTATTAATTACATTATCAGTGATTTCGGGCATAGACAAGTCAACAGCAAATCCATATCCGGGATTCCCCTCAATTCCATATTCATCCCACTCTGAACTTTGTACAATAAAATCAATTGTTTTCATATCAGCATTTCCACCCTGGTCAGTTTCGCATGATGTTGAAAAAACCGCGATCGCAATAAGCATTAAAAAAGTGAGCTGTTTCATATCAGTATTTTTTAGTGTTAAAAAATTAAACATCTCAACAATCATTCCAAAATTTTGATTTTCAGTATCAAATTTCTGAAGAAAACTGATATTTTTATACAAATCCATGCTATCTAATATTTTGTATTTTTACAAAACCAATTGTTTCCTTTAAATGAAAACGCTTCGACGCATTTTAGTCTTTTTTCTATGTATTGTGTTGGTTGTGTTATCAACGGGATTTCTTTTTCCAGGTAAAGTGCATGTAGAGCGAAGTTTGTTAATATCGGTACCTGCCGAAAGCTTATTCGAACAGGTTAACATACTTAAAAACTGGATTAACTGGTCACCCTGGTTACTAAAAGATACAGCAGTAACACTTTACTATATAGGACCTGCAAAAGGAGCTGGCGCATCAATAACCTGGAATAGCGAAAATCCAGATATTGGTAAAGGCAATGCTTTAATTATTTCCAGTTCTCCATCTGATTCACTTTTTGTTATTCTCAATTTTGGTAAAAATGGCAAAACTTCGAGTACATTCCGTTTTAAAAAAAGTACCGAAGGTACATTAGTTACCTGGTGTCTTGACAGTGATGTAGGTTTGAACCCGGTATCTAGATGGTTGGGTCTTTTCGCTGACCGAATGGTAGGCCATGATCTGGAATCAGGATTATTGAATCTTGAGGGATTTTTAAAAGTCAATAAAATTGTAAACGGGTTCGAAATCATTGATATTGATTTACCGGCAAGAGTTTTATTAACAGTTCGCGATACCGCATCGAATGCAACAATTGAAAAAAAACTGGCATCAATGTATGAGATGATTTTCCGGTATTTAAAAAAAGAAGGCCTCTCCCCTACCAGTGCACCTTTAACTATATATCACAATTATACACCTGATTCTTATGATATAGAAACCTGTATTCCAATATTGTCAGCTATCGTAACACCCGATGGCATTAACTGCGTAGAAACACAACCACAAAATGCAATAATGGTCAGATATTTCGGAACGCGCACTTTAATCAGCAATGCCTATTCCGCAATGCAAATATACCTGAATAACAGCAGTATAGTTGCTTCAGGCCCTACTTGGGAAGAATATATTACCAACCCAAATCTGGAAGCCGATTCAAATGCAAGGCAGACAAATATCTATTTTCCCGTAGCAAAGTAACTCACCCAATAACTTCGTAATACATTATCTGAGCTAATATTTCCTGTCTGTTTCTTTTGTTAATTTCCCCTAATAAGAAATGTTGTCAGAATAAAACAGAGCTTGAGCAAAAAACTTTTTCAATTTGGTGATTTATTTCTTAATTTGCATGAATAATAGTCAAAGAACAGAAACTAAGAACTTAAATATATGACAGATAACTCAGAAAAATTGCCTCGGATTATACAATTAGATCCTTGGCTTGAGCAAGTTGCTGATGATATTATTGCCAGGCACGAAAGGTTCAAGACTAAACTTGATCAAATAGAATCGTTTGCAGGCGATATTGAAAAATTTTCACTTGCATATGAATACATGGGATTTCATTTTATCCCATCAGAAGACTGTTGGGTGTACCGCGAATGGGCACCTTCTGCTCACGGACTATTTTTGACCGGCGATTTCAACAGGTGGAATAATTATTCGCATCCGCTTCAGAAAAAGGAAAATGGTGTCTGGGAAATAAAACTGAATGCAGAATACTATAAGACTGTTTTTACCCATGGCAGCAAAGTTAAGGTGCTGGTAAAAAGCGATATAGGTGACAAACTTCGGATTCCTGCTTATATAAACAGGGTAATTCAGGATGAGGATACAAAAAATTTTAGTGGACAGCTTTGGTTTTCGCCTCCATTCGATTGGAGAAATGATGATTTCAAAATCGGGAAACTGGGTGAACTCTTTATTTACGAAGCTCATGTAGGCATGTCACAGGAAAAGGAAGGTTTGGGAACTTACATCGAGTTTACCGAGAATATTCTGCCAAGGATAAAAAAAGCAGGATATAACGCAGTTCAACTTATGGCAATACAAGAGCATCCCTATTATGGCTCTTTTGGTTACCATGTTTCAAACTTTTTTGCACCTTCATCAAGGTTTGGAACTCCCGAAGACCTTAAAAGCCTGATTCTTACAGCTCATAGTATGGGAATAGCTGTTATTATGGATCTGGTGCATTCGCATACGGTAAAAAATCTGAACGAAGGATTAAATCAATTTGATGGCAGCGAAACTCAATATTTTCATGCAGGGGAGCGCGGTTTACACCCAAATTGGGATTCGAAATTATTCGATTACGGAAAAACAGAGGTTTTACAGTTTCTTTTGTCAAACATCCAATACTGGCTGAAAGAATTCCATTTTGATGGCTTTCGGTTCGATGGAGTTGGCTCCATGCTCTATTTCCATCATGGCGATGAAACAATTGATAGTATTGATAAATATTTCAAACAGGGTGTTGAATTTGATGCCATTACATATTTGCAGTTAGCTAATCACCTTGCGCATCGTATTAATCCTCAGTTCGTTACTATCGCCGAGGATGTTTCAGGAATGCCGGGACTTACATCACCTATTGAAGATGGAGGAATTGGCTTTAATTTCAGGCTGGGTATGGGAATTCCTGATTTCTGGATTAAATACCTTAAAGATGTACCTGATGAACAATGGAGCATGGCCGAAATGTGGCAGGTATTAAATGACAGATTGCCATATGTTAAAACGGTTACTTATTGTGAATCTCACGATCAGGCTTTGGTTGGTGATAAAACAATAGCTTTCAGGCTCATGGATAAGGAAATGTATTATAATATGCAATCCTCCACTGAAAATCTGGTTGTAGAACGCGGAATTGCTTTACATAAAATGATACGGCTTATTACCATATCAATGGGTGGACAAGCCTACCTGAATTTTATGGGTAATGAATTTGGACACCCTGAATGGATTGATTTTCCGCGGGAAGGGAATAACTGGAGCTATTTACATGCCCGCCGACAATGGTCGCTTATGGATAATCCTCTGCTCAGGTATCATTATCTTTCTGATTTTGATCGTGCTATGATTAAAACAATTAAGGATGCAAAGCTTTTGAACACGTTGTTTGCCAAGCAGATCAATTGCGATGAAAACAATAAATGCATGGTTTATGAAAGAGCAGGATTGGTATTTTTATTCAATTTTCATACTTCCGGCTCAATTCCTGGCTACGAATTTACAGTTCCTGACGAAGGCACGTATAAAATCATTCTGAACACCGATAATTCAAAGTTTGGTGGTCATGGCAGGATTAATGACGAAATGCAATATCAAACCCGGTTTGATAAAACTACTTCAACACATAGGATTAGTATTTATTCGACTAACCGCACTGCAATTGTGCTTCAGAAAGTGAAATAAGGTACTTTTAAAAAAAAAAGTTGTTAATTAATTTAAAAAACATACTTTTTTTTCAATTTCTTCCGTATAATTGTACCAATTTTTAGAGTATAAAGCTGTGACTACAATGCAAAACAATCGTAAAAAACTGATAATCAATTATGCCAATGTTTCTCCGGAAATATTGGAAGCCATTCGCAAAAAATATCCTTTGGGCTGGATCAATCATACTATCAAAATTCCGATGCCTAATGGTGCTTCTTTTTTTGCTATTACTATCGATACCGAGGATGTGAGTTACCTGATAAAGGTTCCTGTTAAAATAGATACCAAGTCGGATAAAGACGAAGATTTCTTCGATTCAGCGCTTGATATGAAAGAAACAGACGAGAAAGAAGAAGAGGAAGATGAAGAAAAAGAAAAGCGACAGGATTCGGATGAATAATTAAATTCTTCTTAACATCTTTTAACAAGAAATTTAAATGATTATTTGTGAGATAATTATACTTTAGCCCAGTAAATAAAAGCAGTATTTTTTCACTTGCAGATAATTAAAAAACATTAAAAGAGAGGCATTTCACCTCTCTTTTTTTTTTTTGCCCGGCAGATAATTATTGATTACCGTTTTTGAAATCATTTTCACAAAATAAGTGAACAGTGTTTCGCTCTGAAAGTTAGGCGCAGCGAAAAGTTAACCTACTATCACATTTATTTCCGAATACCTGTATTTAGTATAAACAATTCGTTTTGTAATTGCGAAAGCGAGTGTGAGAGTCCCAATTCTGCCAATGTACATCGTAAGTATTATAATGCTTTTACCTGTATCAGATAATGAAGAAGTTATGCCAGTTGATAAGCCTACTGTTCCAAAAGCTGATATTTCTTCAAAAAGCAGACTTACAAGATCTATGTCGGGTTCGGACACAGAAAGGAAAAAGGTGGAAATGAAAATAAGTGAAATTGAGAAAAGAGCAATCGAATAAGCCCTGCTTATGGTACTGTTGCTAATGGTGTGTTTAACAATTTCAACATTTGGCTTCCCTCTTATCGTGCTAATAGCCGATCGGAGCAATACCGAAAATGTTGTAGTTTTAATACCCCCACCAGTTGAACCAGGTGAAGCACCAATAAACATAAGGAACATCATAAAGAAAAGAACAGGTTGACCTAAATGGGTAAAATCCACTGAATTAAACCCTGCGGTGCGGCATGTAATTGACTGAAAAAGAGAGGAAACAAAGCTTCCATATATTCCGTAACCAGAAATAGAATGCCGAAATTCAACCAGGTAAAAAATAATTGTACCTGCAGCAATCAGAATACCAGATGTATAGAGGGCTATTCGTGAATGTGCCTGCAATCTTTTCCATTTTATCTTCCTGCGCTCTCTGATATTCCTTAACGCAAAAATATCTTCGAGAACTATAAAACCGATTCCACCTAAAAATATCAATACGGCAATCACCAATTGTAAATTGTAAGCATGTCTGACCGAAATATCGAACATGTTATCAGTAAACAATGCAAACCCCGCGTTATTGAAAGCTGAAACAGCGTGAAAAACAGAGAAATATATTTTCTCCCCCAGCCCATTAAAATGTAATTCGTTTGGCCATGTCATGAAGAGGAATGAAGCTCCTGTAATTTCAATGAAAATGCTGTAAATGAAAATCCTGCGTAAAAGTCCGCGTGTATCACTTAGTTTATCGGACGATACAATATCTTTAATCAAGGATTGCATCCTTATGCCTCCTGAATTCCGGTAAAATGAAGCAAAAAGTGTGGCGAACGCAATAATATTTAAACCACCAAGCTGCATTAACAACATTAATACTGTTTTCCCTTTGAGTGTAAAACAAGTTGCTGTATCAACTACGGTTAATCCTGTAACGCAACATGCACTTGTTGATGTAAAAAACGCATCAATTTGACTTATGCCACTCACAGTCATTTCTGGTAACAATAATAAACCGGTGCCGGATGCAATCAGTAATATGAAAGATAACGTAAGCAAACCCGATGGACCTATATGTATATAATCGATAAATCGTCCGGCTTTGCCAAGCTCAATTACAATAATGAGGAAAAAATAAAACTGAATAAAAAGATTATAATAAGTGTGAATTCCTGGAAAACCAATAGCCGTAACAAACTGCTGAATAATATGTGTACCTGTTAAAGCATTTACTAGTTGATCAAAAGCTATGAGAGAGAGTAAAATTGCTTCAAATCTGTTTTCCTTTATGAAATCTATTGGGTGGAATTCGTAAAAAATCCTCACCAGAAACTTCAGCACATAAAATATCAGACTTATTCTGATAATGGAATTTGAAAGTTGTAAGCTGTTAATTGTTTGCGGGAATCCATGTTGGTGTATTATTGCAGTGATTGCAATGAGAGATACAATAATGCTTGCAATATGCAGAGCCCGAACAACATACGACCTGTGTTTGTAGAGCCTGATATTAATAAATTCTCTGATCCGAAAGACCTTGTCCCTTAGCATACTCTATGTATTGATTTCAAGAAACCGGTCAATATCATGCACATGTCCAAAAAGTACGAGTCTGTCAGTCGCCTGCAGGGATTGTTTGGAATCGGGAACCCCGATAATATGATGTTCAATAATTTCTTTACCATCTTTCATAACTCTCAGTTCTTCCTTTACGGTGATAAGGCTGAGTTTGTATTTATCCCGAAGGTCAATTTCTCCAAAAGTTTTATTAATACAGTTCTTGGGGCTAAAAAGCTCTACAACACGATGGTTATCAGGCAACTGTAAATAACTTACGATATTTGGATTAAGCATTCGTTCGGCAACTATAATTCCTACTTCTTCTTCGGGTGACAAAACTTCGGTAATACCCATTTTTTCGAGTATAATTCGTTGAGCTTCACCGTTTGCCCGGGTTATAATTCGCTTCACATTAAGATCAAGGAGGATTGAAGAGCAAAGTAAACGCTGCTCAAAATCGGAACCAATCGCTACAACAACCGCATCAAATTCCTCAATACCCTGGCCTTGAAGTGCACGTTTATCAGTAGCATCTAAAGCCACAGCGTATGCAACATCGTCACCAATACTGTCAATAATTTCGGGGTCATTGTCAATAGCCATTACTTCATATCCCTTTGCAGAAATAGCTTTTGCAATAGCTTTGCCAAATTGCCCTATGCCGATTACTGCGTATTTATTACTTGCCATGATATTTTGATTGAACTTTTAAAGCGGCAAATTTACATTGATTATGGTGAAAATATATGTAAATGCGAAAATATATTATAATTTGATGGGAATTCACTTCTGCTTAATAATGCAATAAATATGGCGTTATTCCTGATTCGCAGCTTTTGATTATATTAT
Source organism: Bacteroidales bacterium (assembly GCA_038249705.1). GTDB lineage: Bacteria > Bacteroidota > Bacteroidia > Bacteroidales > UBA4417 > UBA4417. Next base: position 58,429 of record JBBSDC010000001.1, read on the forward strand.
TGATCCAAAATTAAAGTTCTGAGATTACCTTAATAAAAGCAATGGGGAACAATCCTGTCGGATAGTTCCCCATTTCACTTTCAGCAGCCGTAGCTGTTAATTGTGGCCGGCGTTTGCTTCGCAGAACTTACAGATTGGCACACCAAATAGCAATGCCCTGTTGTTGTTCAAAGCTGGTGACAAGCACCTGACTTTGTTTTTTCCGGCACTGGCAACAAACTTTAGTTTTCTTCACAAGGAAGAACTTTAAGCTTGAACCTGGGTTTTGATCATTGTCCATCTCTGGATTTCAGTTCTAAACCACGCTTTCGCGTTGTCGGTTCCTGCATTCGTAGCGTTTGTTGTTACTTAATCCGTAGATTGCGTAACACCTGTAGGTATAAGGAAATATTACATCCCTTGAAACCCCGGCTCGACTGATTTGCACGCTGCCTTACGACTTTGTGTTTCATCTGACTTTGGTTGCATCAACAGAACTGTTTCCAGCTCTGGATTTTACAACTTTGCGCCGCGCTTCGGCGATCATATGAATTTACATCCAAATGCCTTGCAGCTTCTGTTTGTTTCATTCATGCCTGATGATTTTCATCGGGAACTTATTGCAACGAGGGTCACAACTTTTTTACTTTTCGAACTTTGCAGCCCGTTTTTCATCAGTTTGAGTTTTTCCGATATGATTCGTTACCGATACACATTTTCAAACTTTGTACCCTAAACACTTTACAGTGCGCCTGTTCGTCAATTCCTTGCAGTTTTTCGGTTCAGGTTGTTACATGCCCTTTGATTCTTTCTGACAATCCAACTTTCGAATCAGTATCCCCAATCTACTCTTTCGGGTTGATTGCTTTTACCTCTCCGGGATCAGTACCTCCCTCCTTCTCAGAAGTTCGATAGCATCTCCGGGGTTGGTTGTTATGATCTCGTCCGGTGAATTAAAATTACAACTTTCGGCACCCCTAAGTCAAGTGTTTTTTGATATTATACTTCACAATCGTTACACATCAGTTATGAACAATTGTTAATAACATTATAACTATACAACTAATTGATTAACACAACAATAAATTTCAAATTAATTACTTATATCCAAATATTCAAGTATCAGGCTGCCTTTTTTTGTACCTTTTACTTTGCAATTTACCTTTTTTACGTTTGCTAAGCAGATTTTATTCTGGTCGTTAATCCGTACTTCGATGCTGTTTTCATTAATTCCTTTCACAAAAAGAATACTTTCATTACCATGATTTTGATAATTTAAGAGGGTGAAAGCATAAATTTCACCTTCTTTATAAAATGGATGTTTAGGCTCGAGAAATATTCTGCCGGTACAATTTATCCGGTCAATTTTGCAATCTATATCATCACCGATATTAAACTCATATTGCAGATAGTATTCTGCAGGCATAAAATGTTTCAGTCCATTAATATCTAGCATAACATAATAGTAAGCATCATCCTGAAGCTGAACCAGGTTATGTATTTTAAACGGATACCATTCACCCTCTGTAAGGATAACCTTACCTGTATTATATCCCGGATATTGCATAAATTGTATTAATTCGGGATCAAAGATACTTTATCCACCAAAATCCCAAGCAGGTTTAAGGATATTAGTTCCGTAAGGAGAAGAATTAATTTTCGCGGTTAACTTTACGAATCCCTTTTAGTTTAGCCAGTTTGCCGATAATCAGATTCAAATGTGATTTACCATTAACATTTACCATAATGTATCCGTCGAACTTATTATTGTGCGTATTCAGATTGATCGACCTTATATCTGCTTTCAGATCACCGGAAACAATATTTGTTATGTCGTTTAGTATTCCGGACTGGTCGTTACCACTTATCCTTACTGTTGCAACATAGGAAGTTAATTCCGACATGGCAGCCCATCGTGCACTTACTACCCTGTAATGGTATCGTTCGAGCATTTGGGACGCATTGGTACATATACTCCGGTGGATTTTTATTCCCTCCGAAACAGTTACAAAACCAAAAATTTCATCCCCAAATACAGGTTGGCAGCACCGGGCAAACTTTACATCAGTTAATGGTGTATCCTCGTTAATTATAATGAGAGGTTTTTGTTTACCGGTTTTATTCTGCGAGATATCTATTTTGGTGAACGGTTTAACCAAAGGTTTAATTTCTTCTGATTTGGAAGCTGGTTGCAAAGCTTCCTTAATCTTTTGAATATCATATTTGCCTTCTGCTAAACCATGATATAAATCAAGTGCACTTGCTGCTTTATAATATACCACAAGCTTGTTACCAATATCGTCAGAGTATTCTACTTTTAGCTGGCCAAGTTTACGCATAACCAGATCTTTTCCTGCATCAGACTGGGAAAACTCAGCATCTTTAAGAATTCGCTTTATTTTGGTTATGGCTTTTGATGACGTTACCCAATTCAACCAGTCAATGTTTGGTTTCTGGTTTTTAGATGTTACAATTTCGACTTGATCTCCTGTTTTGAGCACATGTTTTAGGGGGACAAACAGGTTGTTGACTTTTGCCCCATTGCAATGTTGACCAACTTCGGTATGTATATCAAATGCAAAATCGAGTATTGTTGCACCGTGTCTTAATTTTTTAAGATGGCCTTCGGGAGTAAAAACAAAAATATGGTCGGAAACAATTTTCATTCCGGCATTCAATGCCATTTCATCATCTCCGGGGTTATAATTTTCGAGAATGGAGCGGATATTTTTAAGCCATTCATCAGAAGCTGATTTTGAACCCTTTTGTTCTTTATATCTCCAATGAGCTGCCATGCCTTTTTCTGCGTTTTCATCCATTCTGCGGGTTCGGATCTGAACTTCCACCCAGCTATTTCCCGGAGCATCAACAGTAACGTGCAACGATTCGTATCCGTTAGGTCGTGGAGCTGAAATCCAGTCGCGAAGTCTCTCTGTATTAGGTGGATATATATCTGTAACATGCGAATATGCTCTCCAGCATTCAGCTTTTTCATTTTCAGTAGAACAGTTAAGAATAATACGTATAGCAAAGAAATCGAAAACTTCATCAAATTCAATTTCCTGCTTTTTCATTTTGGAATAAATGGATGGAATTGCTTTGGTTCTGGCTTTAATTTCGAAATCAAGGTTGGCCGATTTAAGGTTTGTCCGTAATGGTATGATAAAATCTTCGAAGTATTTTTTCTGTTCAAGTGCTGTATCCTGAATTTTTTTCTTTAGGCTGTTATAAACTTCAGGCATTGAATACTGCATGGAAAGATCTTCAAGTTCAGCTTTAACTTTATATAATCCAAGCCTGTGAGCCAGAGGCGAATATAGATTAGAAGTTTCGAATGACACTTGTTTCTGCTCATGTTCAGGAAGCAGAGTAATATGTCGCATCAGGTTTATCCTATCTGCCAGTTTAATAAGTAACACCCTTATATCGCCGGAGAGATTGAGTAACAGCTGAATAAAATTTTCAGGCATAATGGTAATTTTATCCATCCTTAAACCTGATATCTGTTGCAACTTCAAAATAATTTTTAGTGTATCATCTCCAAATTTTTTCTTCAGTTCATCATTATCACTCTTTGCAGTCAAAGGGATTTGTTGCAGTAACGCAGCGATAATGCTGGTTGAATCAAGTCCTAACTCGTCAGCAACTATACGGGCAACCGAAACTGCATGAACCAACTGGAATTCACCCTGTTGATTTTTAGTATCGCCAAAGAAACGCAATACCTGAACGAATGCCTGTTTTATAAGCATTCTGCTGTTACGTTCATTAATATATCCGCATGAACTTAAAAGTTCTTTATACAGCAATCTGTATTTCTGGTTTTCTGTCAGATCCTCGTTTTTCATCATATACCACTCTTGTTTTTATTAACAAAATTGCTGCAAAAAAAGGTAAAAAAAAGCCCGGTATTTTTTACCGGGCTGTTAAAACATTTTTAAAATATCTAATCTAATCGCCCTGGTTTCCTGTTTGACCTGTTACTCCCTGGCTAGGATCACTGATTGAGTCACGCATACGGGTATCAGCCTGGATATTCTGGAATTTATAATAATCCATTATACCTAAGTTTCCAGTTTTAAAAGCTTCGGCAATTGCTTTAGGGATTTCTGCTTCAGCAAGAATAACTGCTGCTCTGGCTTCCTGTGCTTTAGCTTTCATTTCCTGTTCGTTGGCAACAGCCATTGCCCTGCGTTCTTCGGCACGTGCCTGAGCTATATTTTTATCAGCATTAGCCTGATCCATCTGAAGCATTGCACCGATATTCTTACCTACATCAATATCAGCAATATCAATTGAAAGTATTTCAAATGCTGTACCTGAATCAAGTCCTTTTGCAAGTACCACTTTCGAAATAGTATCAGGATTGGCTAATACCTCTTTATGCGTGTTTGTGCTACCAATGGACGAAACAATTCCTTCTCCTACCCTGGCCAGTACAGTTTCTTCACCAGCGCCACCTACCAGTTGTTTTATATTTGCACGTACTGTAACTCTGGCTTTAGCGATAAGCTGAATGCCATCTTTAGCAACAGCTGCCACGGGAGGTGTATCCAGAATTTTAGGATTAACTGACATTTGAACGGCTTCGAAAACATCGCGGCCTGCAAGATCAATAGCTGTAGCAGCTTTATAATCGAGCGGGATATTTGCTTTATCAGCAGAAATTAAAGCATTAACTACTGATTTTACTCTTCCTCCTGCCAGGTAATGAGCTTCCAGTTGATCACGCGAAAGCGACAGACCTGCTTTGGTTGAAGTAATCAAGGCAGAAACAATAACCGATGGCGGAACCTTGCGCCAGCGCATAAATACAAGTTGAAGAAGAGAAATTTTGACGCCTGAGAGTAAAGCTGTAAACCATAGCCCAACAGGAATAAAGTAAAAAATAATCCATAGCCCGACTAAACAGGCTATACCAATGGCAACAATTGAAATCATAGGGGTCATGAGTTTGATTTTTTAAGGGTTACAAAAATTTTATTGTCTTTTACCGAAATTACGGTTATTTCAACTTCCTGATCGATAAATTCACCAAAAGTGTGTACTTCAATAATTTCGTTGTTAAAAATGGCTTTTCCTGAAGGAGCAAGTCTGGATATTGTATTTCCTGTATCGCCTTCTTTAATCATTATTCCTTCCAGCTGATCCATTTTACCATCAATCGTAGTTTTAAGAGCCATCTTTTTCCAGGTACCGGCTTTAAACGAAAAGTAAAGAGTAAGTACAGTAATAACAAGTGTTGAACCTAATGCTATATGACCTTCCATTATTCCTTTGCTTGCATATGCCTGCCACAGTCCAATGAAAATCATAACAAACCCAACAATACCTGCCACAGTTGTGCCGGGAATAACAAGGATTTCGAGAAGAAGGAAAGCAACCCCAAGAAAAATTAAAATGATTATTAATAACCAGGACATGAGTGTTTAATTTAAAATACAGAATTCTATTCATGAACAATCAGCGGCATGAACAGATGCTAAATTATACATTTTAAGCATAGGACTTAAATGTACAGGAAAATATATTGAATTTTTATTTGATTTTTACTCCGATTTTTTTAGGATCAGGAGCAGCAACAGGTTTTTTCTGCCCTGCAGGAGTAACGGAACTGTTTTTGATTCCTGAGCCTGCAGGTGAAGCACTATAATATTTTTTAGCTTCAGGTAAAAATGCCTTGATTTGTGCAATACGACGTTCATCGCTGGGGTGAGTGCTCAAAATTTCTGGCGGTTTGGCTCCACCGGCTTTCGACATTTCCTGCCAGAAAGAAACAGCTCGGTCAGGATCGTACCCGGCCATTGCCATAAAAACCAAACCTAATTTATCGGCTTCAAGTTCGTGCATACGCGAATAGCCCAGCATTCCCAATTGGGACCCGATTCCAAATGCCGACATGAAAATATCCTTCGTTTGCTGTGGTTTCTGTTGCATAAAAATATCAAGACCCATACCTGCCGCCTGAATTGATAGTTGTTGACTCATACGCTCGTTTCCGTGATCTGCAATGGCATGAGCAATTTCATGACCCATAACTACTGCCAATCCGTCGTCATCTTTAGTTAGCGGAAGTATTCCGGTATATACCACAACTTTTCCTCCGGGCATACACCAGGCATTTTTTTCCGGACTATCGACCACATTAAACTCCCATTTATAACCTTCAATTTTTTTCGATAATCCGTTATCCTTCAAAAATTTTTCAACAGCCTGGCTTATTCGCACACCAACTGCAGAAACTTCAGCAGAAGCTCGGGTTGGAGGGTTAACCGCAGGATTTTCTTTTAAAAAGCTGGCATAACTTGTTTGTCCCATATCCAGTAGCATACTGTTAGGCAAAATTTTGAGCTGACTGCGCCCGGTGATTGGTACTTTTGAACAGGACAGAATCGCTTGTCCTACTAATATTACTAAAAGGATTCTTAAAACTTTTTGCATAATGTAGTTGTATTTAGGCTAAAACAGTAGAAATTCCTCTGCTGTTAAGTTCATTGTTCATAAGTGTTAATTCGCTGAGTGTACCTGATTTAATACCACATTTGCCTTTGAAGTGAGCAATAGTAGCACATTGTTCTGCCTGTTCAGGATCATGATCACAAACTTCAATAAGACTATCGATCACAAAATCAAATGAATTTACATCATCGTTGAACAAGATAAGTTCCATCCTGCTGGTAAGTGTTTCGGATGTTGAGCCAGAAGATTTGAGTTGTTGCTTTTTCATAGTTTACAATGAAGTAGCAAAGATACAACATACATAAAGATTTTTCTCCGTAAAGAAAAATAATTTTACTCTAATAAAACAAATTCTCAGATTTTTAAGTTTTACAATTACAAATAGATACAAAATGATGAATACCTTTTTGGGCTCTGAAACCACAACAAAAACTTTTATTAGCAAACTCAGATCAGAGCTATTAATCCAGCTTCCCGGTGTTGAAGCACATCTGCGTCTGGCACCCGAAATCAGGATAAAAGATCTGAAAATAGGTGCCGAGCCAACTCATGCCATGGATAGTGCTGTATTAATTCTGTTATATCCGGTAAAAAACAGGTTACATACTGTGGTCATACTCCGAAATGAGTATAATGGTGTTCACTCAGGACAAATCAGTTTACCTGGCGGGAAACATGAAAAATCAGACATTGACTTTTTGTTCACAGCTGTCCGCGAATCGGAAGAAGAAATAGGTATTATTCCTACTGATATTGAAATAGTTGGCCAGTTAAGTCGTTTTTATGTTCGTCCTAGTAATTTTATTATTTATCCTTTTATCGCTTACCAGCCCACACGACCCGAGTTTCACCCAGATGCTACTGAAGTTAAGCGAATTATTGAAATTGATATTTTTGAAGAGTTAAATTTTAACAAAATAGTGAACCGTACTTTAACTTTTAAAAATGACATTCAGATTCATGCCCCCGGGTTTACTGTTGGAGGTGAATTCCTTTGGGGAGCTACTGCCATGATAATTAGTGAATTAATTAGTGTTCTGGGTCAATTAACTGATAAATCCGGGGTCGATTAAACCGGATATTCCCAATATCACAACATCAATATAATTATTTTAGGAGTTCAATAAATTCAGTCAGAAATTATTTTGATTTATAAACTATTTTCCCATCAACTATTGTATACAAAACTTTGGTTTTGAGAAGATTACTTTCAGGTGTTTCGATAACATCAGTATCAAGAATAGTAAAATCAGCATCATAACCAACTGCGATACTACCTCTATCTTTTTCAGCAAACGATGCTTTTGCTGCCCATGTGGTTATACTTTTCAATGCTTCCATGCGCGAAAGTGCATTTTCAGGCATAAATCCGTTGTTAGGTTTGCCTTCTGCATTTTTACGGGCAACAGAAGCATAAAATGTTTTTAATGGCTCAATCCCTTCAATCGGGAAATCGGTTCCATTTGGTAGCCATCCATTCTGCGCAAGCAGGCGTTTATAGGCGTATGCATTCTTAATTCTGTCTTTTCCAAGTCGTTTTCCGGCCCAGTCCATATCCGAAGTTGCATGAGTAGCCTGTATTGAAGGAATAATATTAAATGCAGCAAATACCGGAAAATCAATCTCATTTACAACCTGGGCGTGTTCGACACGCCAGCGGCGATCATTGTCAGGTTTTAAAAATTTGCTGTAAGTTTTTAAAACCATTCTTACAGCTGCATCGCCAATTGCATGTGTATTAATTTGAAAACCATGCTCATAGGCAAGTTTACACATTGCCGACAGCTCTTCGGGTGTTGAAACCACCAATCCTTTGTTCGGTGAATCATCAGAATAAGGGCTTAACAAAGATGCTCCTCGTGAACCGAGGGCTCCGTCAGCATACATTTTAATGGCGCCTACCCTTAAAAATGGTGTCACAAAGGGTTTATCGGACATGAAATATTCAAAATTTTCCTCCCCGGGAGTTAACCATGCATCAATTCGCAAAGCAAGTGTTCCTGATTTTTGAAGTGAATCGAGGAGTAATATTTCTGATTTATTGAGACCGGCATCAGTAACACCTGTAAGTCCCGCTTGGTGACAAAGTCTGGTAGCAACAGCAATGTATTCAATCTTTTCACTTTCAGTAGGTAAAGGAATTGCATTCTTTATTTTATCAGCCATTCCTTCGAGGAATATGCCCGAGAATTCACCATTTGCTGTTAAAGCTTCTCCCGCTTTTCCGGGAAATGTAATTCCAGCTGCTTTTATTGCTTCATCACTTGCAAGAACGGCATGTCCGTCAATACGTGTAAGGACAATTGGTACACCTGGAAACAATTTGTTTATCAGCTTTTTATCGGGAAAGACTTTTCTGGGCCAATTATTCTGGTCCCATCCAAAACCAACTATCCAGCCTTCCGGATGTATCTTTCTGTAGCCTTGCAATATTTCAAGAATCTCTTCAAATGAGTGAGCCTGCGACAAATCGGCAAATCTTAAACCCAAAGCAAAACCTGTGAAATGCGAATGTGCGTCAATAAATCCAGGATAAACAAACGATCCCGAAGCATTTATATTTTCTTTTGCCCAGTATCGGCTTCTGATTTCAGCATCTGTTCCAACTGCAATTATTTTTCCTTCTTTTACAGCAATGCAATTCACATTGCCGGGAAGTGTATCAGGAGCATATATTTTTGTATTAAAGATGATGAGATCTGCTTTTTTCTTCAAGTCGTTACAGGATTCAAAACCCATAATTATCAGTATTAACAAAGTTAAAATCAATAGTTTGCGTACATTTTTCATTTTCAACAGTCTTTGACATTATTTTAATCACGTAAAAGTAGCATTTCTTTTAAATAAATTCGTCAATTCAATGATTGTTGATAATTAAGCAAATATTGATGAATAGAGTTCGAATGCTTCTTGGCTCTATAGTTTTCAATACGCTGATAACAAGTCTGATATGATAGCAGAAACTTTATACACAATATTTTGTTAATTAGTATTGAACCGGCAATGAATAATTTCAATGCTTTTTGTTATTTTTGCCAGATTGAAAAACCGGTAACAACTGTACGAAATGAAAAAAATAGAAATTACACCAAAATTATACATTGTTTTAACAATGATTCTTGCAGGAGCCATGATGAGACTGATTCCTCATTGGCCTAATTTTACTCCAATTGCGGCGATTGCATTATTTGGTGGTACTTTTCTTAAACGCAAAGAACTGGCTTTTCTGATTCCGGTTATCGCTATGTTAATCAGCGATTTGATTATTGGGTTTCATTCCACTATGCTACCTGTTTACCTCAGCTTTTTAGCTATTGTTGGTCTTGGACTGGTTTTGCAACGTAAGTTAACTGTAGTTAATACCGTCTCGGCTACATTAGCCGCATCGGTAATTTTTTATCTGGTTACCAACTTTGCCAGCTGGTCATCAGGGATTATGCCTTACCCAATGAACGTTGCCGGGCTTATGCAATGCTATATTGCAGGTCTGCCATTCCTTTTTAATGGTGTAATAGGTGATTTGTTTTACACATCTGTCCTGTTTGGATCTGTATACATGGTAACCAACCGTCAAAATGCGTTTTTGAGGATCAAATAACCGATTAAAAATAGTTTTCCTTTAAAGTCCTTACTTATAGTGAGGACTTTTTTTTATGTATAAATTTTTCAAACGGTTGAATCATCTCTTTCGAGAAGCAGTATAGAATATTGCGGGACAATAAAATATTTCTGATCGTTGTAAGTAATTTCGATTGAACCTTTCAGTAGGAAAATCGCCAGGTCGCCCACCAATGTCTGTAAAGGAATATACTTTGTTTTCTCTTCTTTTTTAGGTTTCCATGGTTCACTTTCATCATCAGGAAAGTAAGGAACAGGAATTCCCGGACCGACTTTAACAACGTATCCATGCTTAATTTCTTCTTTCTCCGAATAGCCAGGAGGCAAAAACAGTCCGCTTTTCGTTTTCGAATTGGAAGTGCAGGGCTTTATTAAAACTTTGTCGCCCACCACTATCAGGTTTTCCAGTTTATCTTTAGTCATAAAGTCATAATATTTCTGAAATACAATGATATTTCAGGCATTTCTAAAAAGCAGCGCTTTTATGCAAAAATATGACATTTTTAAGGTACTTTTGCAGTAAAGATATCAAGGTCAAAGAATTCTCACATTACCTGCTAAATATATGAAACTGATTGGGTTCCGGACAGCAAAACCGAGAAAATTCTCCTACAGGCCACTTTATTATGATCCTGTTAAGGAAGAACAGGACAAGCTGAAGGAGAGGTTTAAAAACGCATCGGAAGGAATGCCTGATAGTGAACTGCGTATGCGTATCCGTCTGAGAATGAACCGGAAAAAGCTGGATGAAAGAATCCGTAAGCGCTCCCGCATGATGAGTATATTGTTTACTCTTCTCCTTTTGCTAATGATATTGTATTATATCTTTCTCAAATAAAAGATTTCTTAATCTCTGATTTATTACCATACTTTCACCAACTAAATTTAAATATGTCAGATCTGATCAGGTTACTTCCTGACTCTGTTGCAAACCAGATTGCTGCCGGCGAGGTAATACAACGTCCGGCTTCGGCTGTTAAGGAATTACTTGAAAATGCGGTTGATGCTGGTGCCACTCAAATAAAACTTCTGGTAAAAGATGCGGGAAAAACTCTAATACAATTGATTGACAACGGCTCCGGTATGTCAGAGACTGATGCACGGATGTGTTTCGAACGCCATGCAACATCCAAAATTCGTGAAGCTAACGATTTGTTTTCGATACGTACGCTGGGATTCAGAGGCGAAGCACTGGCGTCAATTGCTGCAATTGCCCAGGTTGAATTAAAAACTAAAAAAGCTGATGAGGAAATCGGAACCAGCATAATAATTGAAGGTTCGAAAGTGAGAAGTCAGGAACCAGTTGCTTGTCAGCAAGGAACTACATTCATTATTAAAAATCTTTTTTATAATGTGCCAGCCAGGAGGTATTTCCTGAAATCAGATAATGTTGAATTCAGGCATATTCTTGAAGAATTTCAACGTGTAACACTTGTTCATCCTGATATTGAATTTTCGTTGTTTAATAACGACAAACCTGTATTTCAACTCTCAAAAGGGAATTTACGCCAACGGATTGTTCATATTTTCGGCAATCATATCAATGAAAAACTTTTGCCGGTTCAGGCCAAAACTGAACTTGTTTCGATTACCGGTTACATAGGAAAGCCCGAAACAGCCCGCAAAACAAGAGGCGAGCAGTATTTTTTTGCAAATGGCAGGTTTATCAAACATCCCTATTTGCATCATGCCGTTGAACAGGCATTTGAAGAATTGATCCCGGATTCAGCCATTCCCTCCTATTTTCTTTATATTGAAGTAGATCCAACCACAATCGACATTAATATTCATCCAACAAAAACTGAAGTTAATTTTCAGAATGGGCAGATTTTATATGCGTCAATCCGCTCAGCAGTTAAACATGCTTTAGGAATGTTCAGCCTAAGCCCTATCATCGATTTTGATACGGAGCCATCTTTCGACTTTGTTGCACCTAAAGGTTATGAACCTAAAGCGCCTACAATTACGGTAAACCCCGACTACAATCCGTTCAGGAAACCTCAGAACTTCCTGAAAGCCAACGCAGGTATGAACCCTAACCGCGGCGGATGGGAAAAAATGTATGAAGGTATTGCCAATCAAACTAACCAACAATCCGAAACAGAAACTGGCAGGGAAAATGAATTATCACATATTCCGCAGCAGGAAGCACCTGGAAACACACTTATTCCTGAATCCAATACTCTTGTTGTTTCTAAACTATTTCAGGTACAAAACCGTTTTATTGTAGCCAATGTAAAGTCAGGACTACTTATAGTTGATCAGCAGAAAGCGTATGAACGGATTATTTTCGAAAAAATAAGTTTAAACGCTGAAGGACAGACTATTACCAGGCAGCGGGTTCTTTTTCCTAAAACCATTCAGCTATCGGCTGTTGATACACAAATAATGACCGAAATAACTGAAGATCTTGATAGCCTTGGCTTTGAAATATCTGATATGGGGAGCGGCGCATTTGTAATTAATACAGTACCATCAAATATGCCGGCAGGAGAAATTGATGATTTTATTGACGGACTGCTTGAAGATTTCAAGAAAAACAGAAACGATTCACCTGATGATCAACGAATTAAGCTTGCCAGAATAATCGCCGGAAATATTGCCGTTAAAACCGGACAGTCGCTTAAACCTGAAGAAATGCAAAAGTTAATTGATGAACTTTTCGGTTGTCAGGTTCCTGAAATTGCTCCTGATGGCAGTAAAATACTCAAAATCATACAGGTTTCGGAAATTGATAAACTAATCAGATAAACGAAAACAGAAAATAAACCATATACTAAATTGTTTGAATTTCGTTTAAACTGAATGATTTTCATAACTTTTGTAATTATAAGATGATGAATAA
>JBBSDC010000002.1:0-68077 GCA_038249705.1 Bacteroidales bacterium
AATGTGCTAATGTGAGAATGTGAGAATGTGCTAATGTGAGAATGTGCTAATGGGATATTGCGATACTGTTGCAATAAACCGGCAGATTGTAAAAACATGATAATTACCGCATTATCACATTAATACATTATCACATTTAACTGTTCTTTTCCTTCACCTGGTAAGCAAAAGCATACAATTTAATTTGTTTAACCATCGAAAGCAGACCGTTGCTACGCGTTGGGGAAAGGTGCTCTTTAAGGCCGATCATATCAAGAAAAGTAGTTTCTGCTTCCATGATTTCGGTAGGTGTATGTCCCGAAAATACACGAATCAGCAAAAAAGCAATGCCTTTGGTGATAACGGCGTCACTGTCGGCAGTAAAATAAATGAGTCCATCCTTATATTCTGAACTAAGCCAAACCCGTGATTGGCAGCCTGCAATAAGGTTAGAGTCAGTTTTTTTTGTTTCATCGATCAATGGGACCGATCTTCCCATTTCAATCAGGTAATTGTATTTATCCATCCAGTCGTCGAACTGATTGAACTCATTGATTATCTGATCAATAGTTTCGCTAATTGTCATTTTCCCTATACTGTTTATTATCGTTTTTATGCAAAAAGGATTTTTACCTGGTGGATACCGGCAACCAGTCTGTCAATTTCCTGGCGGGTATTGTAAAAAGCCATTGATGCACGCAAGGTACCATTAATTCCTAAAAAATCCATAAGTGGCTGAGTACAATGATTCCCGGTACGCACAGCAATGCCCATATGATCGAGGATTGTGCCTGCATCAAAAAAGTGAATTCCTTCGATCAGAAACGAAACAATCGCAGCTTTGTGAGCTGATGTTCCTACAATTTTAACACCTTCAATTTCCAGAAGGCTGGCCGTGGCATAATTGAGAATATCAGTTTCCTGAGCTTTAATAAAATCCCATCCAATCTCCTGCAAATAGCTGATAGCGGCGCCAAATCCCATAACATCAGCAACATTGGGTGTTCCGGCTTCGAATTTGTATGGAATTTCATTATAAGTAGTCTTCGCGAAAGTAACTTTATCAATCATTTCGCCACCCAGCTGGTAAGGTTGCATTTTGTTAAGCCAGGAGGATTTCCCATACAAACCGCCGATACCCATCGGTCCATACATTTTATGTGCCGAAAATGCATAAAAATCGCAATCAAGTTGTTGCACATCAACCGGGCCATGTGATAATCCCTGGGCGCCATCAATAAAAACCGGGATTCCATGATTATGAGCTGATTTTACAATGTCAGCAATTGGGTTTATAGTTCCCAATGTATTGGAAATATGACTGATAGCTACCATTCGTGTTCGATCGGAAAGCAATTTTTCGAATTCTTCCAGATTTAATTCTCCTTCGGGAGTTACAGGAATAACTTTAAGATGAGCACCTTTTCGGATACACGCCGCCTGCCAGGGAACAATATTTGAATGGTGATCGAGTGCGGAAACTATAATTTCGTCGCCGGCATTCAGAAATGTTTCACAAAACGACCAGGCCACCAGGTTTATGGCTTCGGTTGCTCCGCGAGTAAATATGATTTCGGTCGGACTTCCCGCATTAACAAAAGCCGCAAGCTGTTTCCTCACATCTTCGAATGCTCCGGTTGCTTGCTGGCTCAGGTAATGTACTCCACGGTGTACATTCGCATTGTCTTTCCGGTAATAATTACTGATAGCGTCAATTACACTATTGGGCTTCTGCGTGGTAGCAGCATTATCAAGATAAACCAACGGCTTACCATAAATACTGCGCGATAAAATCGGGAAATCGTCCCTGACAGACTGGATTTTAGTTGCTGAAAGTTCTATCATTTCGGTCAGTAATCAGATTTTTGAGAGGTCAATTTTAAATTCAGTCTTTTGATGCTCATGGGTGCTGCAGTTCAATACACATTGTTCGCATTGCGAAAGTTCACCCCGCAGGCGTTTCTTAACCATATCGTCCATGCGCTGACGCAATTCCGGAATAGAAATTTTGTTAATTACCTCGGCAGCAAAAGCATACATCAGTAATATTTTTGCATTTGATTGGCTGATACCGCGCGAACGGATATAGAATAATGCCTCAGCATCAAGTTGCCCGATTGTTGCTCCGTGACTGCATTTTACATCATCGGCATATATTTCGAGAAACGGTTTGGTATCAATGCTGGCTTTATCGGAAAGTAGTATATTCCTATTGGTTTGAAATGCATTGGTTTTTTGCGCATCGCGGTGAACCTTGATATGACCGTTGAAAACACCGCTTGCATGATCATCGAGTACTCCTTTGAAAAGCTCACGGCTTTCGCACTCAGGAGCTGCATGATTGATATAAACCTGGTTGTCGACATGCTGATAGCGATCCATCAGGTACAGTCCATAAATTTCGGAACTGCTGTGGCTTCCGCTCATGGTAACATGCGAAAGATTGCGAATCAAACCGCCATTCAGACTTATGGCATTGGTTGACAAACTGCTTCCTTCATCCTGATGAAAGAACATACTGTTGATTAAAGTCGTATGATCGTCCTTGTTTTGAAGTTTATAATGATCGAGAGTTGAGTTGCGCCCGATTTTTACTTCTGTAACAGTATTGATAAAGGTAACATCGTGGTTAATGGAATCGTCGCATTGCACCAGGCGCAGGTGACTATTTTCGCCCAGAATGACAAGATTTCGTGTATTAAGAAAAAGGTTTTGCTTAAAATCAGTGATGTTTACCATTTGAATATTTTGTTCAACGGTAACATTATCAGGCACATAAATAAATATCCCATCCTGCGACATAGCTGTATTCAAAGCGGTGAGGCCTTCGGCATTATCGTCAGCATATTTTCCATAATGCGCTTCGATAAGTTGAGGATATTTGGTGAAAGCGGTTGCAAGACTACAGATAACCAGTCCATTAGGGAAAACCTGTACCAGATTATTCCTGTCGGCATACCAGCCATTTAGCTGAGTTACAAGCTGTGTTTCGAAATGTGGAACATCGCATTTGAATATTTTATCAATATCAAGATCTTCTGACGGTGGCTCGGTAAGTGAATGATATTCGTGGTTGAGTGCCCTCGACAAGTCAGTACCACGCCAGCGTTCAAGAGCGGCATGAGGGAAACCGGTTTTAATGAACAACTCAAATGCTTTTGCACGTTTCTGAGCTACGAAAGAAGTATCGTTACGGGTTATTTCGGGCTGGTTATCAGCAAAAACACCTTTCAGGTACTCTTTGAGATCGTATATAGTTTGAACTATTCCTGAATCCATAAGTAATTTCTGTTTTATTTTTCCTGTTATCAGGATTCATTTCTAATCCATTCGTACCCTTTTTCCTCCAGCTGCAAAGCAAGCTCTTTACCACCTGATTTTACAATCCGGCCATCAAAAAGCACATGAACCACATCGGGTACAATATATTCGAGCAATCGCTGGTAGTGTGTAATAACAACAGTTGCATTATCGGGACGACGGAGTTTATTAACACCGGTAGCCACAATACGGAGCGCATCAATATCAAGCCCCGAGTCGGTTTCGTCGAGTATTGCCAACGAAGGTTCGAGCATTGCCATTTGAAAAATTTCGTTCTTTTTCTTTTCGCCACCCGAAAAACCTTCGTTTACTGAACGGCTGGCCAGTTTTTCCTGTAGTTCGAGCAATTTCTTTTTCTCCTCCATGCGGGCAAGGAATTCGGTGGCAGGCACAGGATCGAGACCCCGATACTTGCGCTGCTCGTTAATTGCTGTGCGCAGAAAATTTGTTATTGACACTCCGGGGATTTCCACCGGGTACTGAAACCCTAAAAAGAGTCCTTCGCAGGCACGCTCTTCGGCTGATAAGTCCATTATGTTGCGTCCTTTAAAAATAATTTCGCCTTCGGTAATATCGTAACCTTCGCGACCGGCAATAACATAAGCCAAAGTACTTTTACCGGTGCCGTTTGGACCCATTATAGCGTGAACCTCTCCTGCTTTTACTTCGAGGTCGATTCCTTTTAAAATTTCTTTTCCGTTGATGGAAACTCTCAGATTCCTGATACTTAACATATTGTGGTTATTCTTTGAAAATTTATTTTTAAGGGTTTAGGGGTTCGGTTTTAGGGTTTAGGGGTTCCCAATTTAATATATTTCAGGGGTTCGCCCTTCTTATTGTCTCCTTGTCTCTTTTCTCATTGTCGCCCCTCGCCCCTCGCCCTTCATTTTATGATTTCGGGAAACTCTGACAATTATCCAACACTTCCTTCTAAACTAATGGCCAGTAATTTTTGCGCTTCTACAGCAAATTCCATGGGTAAATGCATCAGAACTTCTTTGGCATACCCATTTACAATCAGGCCTATAGCACTTTCGGAACTTATCCCCCGTTGCTTGCAGTAAAACAATTGATCATCCGAAATTTTAGAAGTGGTAGCTTCGTGTTCGATGATGGATGAATGGTTTTCGGCTTTGATATAAGGATACGTGTGAGCACCGCATTTATCGCCCAGAAGCAATGAATCGCATTGAGAGAAATTACGTGCATTTTCGGCTCGTTTTATCACTTTTACCAGTCCACGGTAACTGTTGTTGCTTTGTCCGGCCGAAATGCCTTTTGAAATAATAGTGCTTTTGGTATTTTTTCCAAGATGAATCATTTTCGATCCGGTATCAGCCTGCTGGAAGTTGTTGGTAACAGCCACCGAATAAAACTCGCCTATCGAATTATCGCCCATCAATACAACACTTGGATATTTCCATGTAATGGCCGAACCAGTTTCTACCTGTGTCCACGATATTTTCGAATGACTTCCTTTACAGATACCACGTTTGGTAACAAAATTGAAAATGCCACCTTCCCCTTTTTTGTTGCCCGGATACCAGTTTTGTACTGTGCTGTATTTTACTTCGGCATCTTTCATTGCAACAATTTCGACAATAGCTGCATGAAGCTGGTTTTCGTCGCGCATCGGAGCAGTGCAGCCTTCCATATAACTCACATAAGCGCCTTCGTCGGCAATTATCAAAGTACGTTCGAACTGGCCGGTGTTAGCCGCGTTAATACGGAAATAGGTCGAAAGTTCAACCGGGCAACGCACTCCTTTGGGAATAAAGCAGAAAGAACCATCGCTGAAAACAGCTGAATTAAGCGCTGCAAAGTAATTATCATTACTGGGCACCACGCTTCCCATATATTGTTTTACCAGGTCGGGGTGGTTTTGAACCGCATCGCTGAACGAGCAGAATATTACACCATATTTTGCAAGAGTATCAGTAAAAGTGGTTTTTACCGAAACGCTGTCGATAACAGCATCAACAGCCACACCACTAAGTTTTTTCTGTTCTTCGAGCGATATTCCAAGCTTCTTGAAAGTTTCAATCAACTCAGGATCAACTTCATCAAGACTTTTTAGTTCTTTCTTCCTTTTCGGTGCTGCATAATATATGATATCCTGGTATTTTATTGGCGGATGATGAATATGTGCCCAGGTTGGTTCAGTAAGCGTAAGCCAGTGGCGGTATGCACTCAGCCTAAACTCAAGCATCCATTCGGGTTCATTTTTTTTAGCCGAAATAAAGCGCACAGTATCCTCATTCAGCCCTACAGGAGCTGTATCCATCTCAATGTCGGTAAAAAAGCCGTATTTGTATTCACCGCTGGTTACCTCTTCAAGTATATTGTTCTGATCTTTTTCCATTTTGTAGTGGTGTTCAGGCTCTTATTTATCTTTGGTTTAAATAAATTTAGCAGGCAAAGTTAGTAATAATAAAAGTATTGTAATACTTCAATTGCCTGTTCTTTGCTTAAAAAAACAAGCAGAATTATGATTTGTTTTATAATTTAGGAAAATGAATACCGAATTCATAAATCAATGTTTATAACGCAGGCACGGACAATACGGAGAACTCTTCATATATAATTTAACCAGCAACACTCATTGCCTTAAATATTAAAATCTGACAGGGAAAGAAAAAGAATATGCGAATGATCAAAAAAATCCCTGAGCCTCGGTATTCTCCGTGCCTCCATGGTCAACAAAAAATCTTAATTTTGCCAAAAATAAATTCTTCATGATCGAACCAACACAGGCAAAACGCACTGAACTTTCCGCATTAGGCGAATTCGGACTTATAAAACACCTTACCGATTCATTTATTAACGAACAGCCATCGACCATAAAAGGTATCGGCGACGATGCAGCCGTTATTGACTATGGGGATAAAGTAACACTTGTTTCCACCGATTTGCTTGTCGAAGGAGTCCATTTCGACTTGTCGTATATGCCTCTCAGGCATCTGGGATATAAATGTGCTGCCGTAAATTTTTCGGATATTGCGGCCATGAATGGTACACCAAGGCAACTGTTTGTAGGGTTATCGGTAAGCAATCGCTTTCCTGTTGAAGCGCTGGACGAAATTTATGAAGGAATCAGACTGGCCTGCAAGCGGTATCATGTTGACCTGGCAGGTGGTGATACAACATCTTCAATTCACGGCTTATTTTTATCATTAACTGTTATAGGTGATGCTGATAAACAGGATGTTGTGTACAGAAGTACAGCCAAAGAAAATGATCTGATATGCGTAAGCGGCGACCTGGGCAGCGCTTATATGGGCCTTTTGCTGCTCGAACGCGAAAAGAAAGTGTACGAAGCTAATCCTGATATGCAACCCGAATTATCGGGATACGATTACATACTCGAACGCCAGCTGAAACCTGAGCCCAGAACCGACATTATCGAATTACTGAAAAAAGCAGGTGTAAAGCCTACTTCCATGATTGATATCTCCGATGGTCTTGCATCTGAGGTTTTGCATCTTTGCGAAGATTCAGGCTTAGGTTGCAGGATTTTTGAAGACAAAATCCCACTGGATGCCATGACTATTACTGCTGCCGAAGAGTTTAACATTCAGCCGGTTACCGCTGCCATGAACGGAGGCGAAGATTATGAGCTGCTGTTTACCATCAATATGAATGATTTCGAAAAAGTACGAGCCATCGAAGGTATCAGCATCATTGGCCATATGACCGAACCAAATGCCGGTACTTTCCTTGCCAGCAACAACGGGCCTCTTATTAAAATAGAAGCATTAGGTTGGAACCATATGCAGGATACGCAGTAAAAGAAAACAGTATTGGAGTATTAGAATGGGCGAAGGGCGACAAGCCGAGGGGCGATATGAAACACTTGGCCATTACACATGAGACTGAGAGCTAATAAAAGCTATACTTTGATTCCCTAAACCCTAAAAGCTAACCCCTAAAACCTAAACCCTAACCTTGTCCATACGTCCCATCCATATCGAAAACATAATACGCGAGCTGCCCGACAGTCCCGGGGTTTATCAGTATTACGATAAGGATGGTAAAATACTTTACGTCGGTAAGGCAAAAAACCTCAAAAAAAGGGTTTCGTCCTATTTCAGACGCGATGAATCATTATTAGGGAAAGTAAGAATTCTTGTACAGAAAATAGTTGATATTCAAATCGTTGTAGTTGATACTGAGCTGGATGCCTTACTTCTCGAAAATAACCTGATAAAGAAGTATCAGCCACGTTACAACGTGATGCTTAAGGATGATAAAACCTATCCATGGATATGCATTAAAAAGGAACCTTTCCCCCGCATATTCCCTACACGAAACCGGATCAATGATGGATCGGATTATTTCGGGCCGTATGCTTCGGGTAAAATGATGCATACACTTCTCGACTTAATCCGGCAGCTATTCCAGATACGTACATGCAGCCTAAACCTGAGCGCTGCAAATATTCGTACCGGCAAATATAAAGTGTGCCTCGAATACCATATCAATAATTGCCTGGGTCCATGCGAAAATCTTCAGACAGAAGAGGATTATGGTAAATCGCTTACGGAAATACGGAACATTCTTAAAGGAAATATTTCAGCCGTTCGCCAGCACCTGGCAGGTATGATGAAAGAATATGCTGATACGTATCAATTTGAAAAAGCGCATGTTGTGAAGGAAAAAATTGTACTTCTCGACCGATACCAGAGTAAATCGACCATTGTAAGTCCAAGCATTCACAATGTGGATGTTTTCTCGTATGTGGATGAACCAACAGCCGCATATATCAATTTCATGAAAGTGATAAGTGGCAGCATCATACAGGCACATACCGTTGAAATACGAAAAAAGCTTGACGAATCGCCCGAAGAACTGCTATTGCTTGCTATTACCGAACTCCGCGAGCGTTTCGATTCGGATTCGCCCGAAATTATTGTTCCTTTTAAACCTGATGTTGAATTTCCGGGTGTAACTTATACAACGCCTTTGCGTGGCGAAAAGAAAAGTCTTCTGGAACTGTCCGAGCGTAATGCTAAATATTATCAGCTAGAAAAGCATAAACAACTTGAACATGTTGATCCTGAGCGTCACACAAATCGCATCATGGAACAAATGAAAGTTGATCTCCGACTTAAAGAACACCCGGTACGTATTGATTGTTTCGATAATTCAAATATCCAAGGATCGTATCCGGTAGCTGCAATGGTAGTGTTTATCAAAGGCAAACCCGACAAAAAGGAATACCGCCATTTCAATATTAAAACGGTAGAAGGGCCAAACGATTTTGCATCGATGGAAGAAGTAATTTACCGCCGTTACAAGCGCGTTATTGATGAAGACCTACCACTGCCCCAGTTAATCATAGTTGACGGTGGAAAAGGTCAGCTTAGTTCGGCTATGGAAAGTATCAACAAATTAGGTTTACACGGAAAAGTTGCAGTAATCGGAATTGCCAAGAAGCTGGAGGAAATTTACTATCCCGGCGATTCGCTTCCTTTGTATATCGATAAAAAATCGGAGACATTGCGTATCATCCAGCAATTGCGCGACGAAGCACACCGTTTTGGAATAACGCATCACCGCAAGCGCCGCGAAAAAGGAACTATTAAAACCGAACTTACCGAAATTCAGGGAGTCGGGGAAAATACTTCCACATTACTTTTGCGTAAATTTCGGTCGGTAAAAGCTATTAAAGAGGCTTCAATAAACGATTTGCAAAAAGCAGCCGGGTTGGCCAAGGGTAAAATAGTGTTTGATTATTTTCACCCAAAAGCATAGTGATTCCGAAAAGTGAATCACTTTTCCCGGCAAATATTGCAGCACTATCAGGATTCTCTCTTTTATTTCAAAAAAAGATAAAGCAACTACCTGGTTGTAGCTGCTTTATCTCAATCTACTATTTAATTGATTGTTACTTTATCTCGCTGATTTAGCAAGTGAAAATATGTTTTTCGAAAGAATTTAACCACTTATTTAGGCAAAACTGTGAATTTCAGAATAAAGAGTAGTGCGAGCACCCAAACTAAAGGATGAACTTCTCTTGCTTTTCCGGTTGCAGTTTTCAGGATTGGGAAAAAGATAAGACCTGCAGCAATACCAGTTGCAATGCTGTATGTAAATGGCATCAGAATTATAACAGCAAATGCAGGAAGAGCTTCTGTAATGTCAGAAAAATCAATTTTAGATACTTGTGACATCATAAATATACCAACTATTATTAAAGCCGGTGCTGTAGCAGAAGCGGGAACGATACCTGCAATTGGTGCAAATATAATGGCAACCAAAAACAAAATACCGGTTACCAGAGAAGTTAAACCTGTTCTTCCTCCTTCAGCGATACCGGCACTACTTTCAACATAAGTTGTAACTGTGGATGAACCCAGGCATGATCCAACTGATGTTGCAACAGCGTCAGCCATCATAGCTTTTTTCATGTTTGGCACATTGCCATCCTTATCAAGCATTCCTGCGCCTTCTGCTGTTCCAACAAGTGTACCTATAGTATCAAACATATCAACAAGAGTAAATGAAATAATTACAGCAATTGCTGTAAAAATTGATGATACAAGTGATGTTGAGCCATTTACATTTGCCAATGCACCAAAATCAAATTTGAATAATGTAGGCGAAAGTGAAATATTCCAGGCAGCCAAATCGTGAGGGATAGAAGTCATTTTTAATGGAAAAGCAAGTAAAGTGCTTATTACAATACCAATTAAAATAGAGCCTCGTACTTTAAATTTATATAGAATTCCTGTAACAAGCAGGCCAAAAATGGCAATAGTTGCGCCCCTTGCAGCCATAGCTTCGGCAGTTAATTTGCCGGCATCAAAAGCATTCCATTTGCTAAAATCAACTAAAGCCACAAAAGTTGCAGGGTTATCGACAATAAGGCCAGCATTTTTGCATCCAATCAAAGCGATAAATAAGCCGATTCCTACCGATATGGCCAGTTTAATATTTCGAGGAATGGCTTTAACGATTACTTCTCTAAGGCCAAAAAGTGTAATCAGGATAAAAATAATACCTGAGATAAACACAGCTGACAATGCTCCACCAAAACCAACAAGCGGAACAATTGAGAATGCAAAAAAAGCATTAAGGCCCATGCCAGGCGCTTGAGCGAAAGGAAGCTTTGCATAAAGAGCCATCATAAGTGTACCGATAGCAGCCGCTACACAAGTGGCAACTGTTAAACTGCCGAACAATTCAGAACCTGCTGTTATGCTAAGTATACTTGGGTTAACAAAGATTATATATGCCATTGTAACAAAAGTAGTTACCCCTGCCAGCACCTCTGTTCGGATAGTAGTATTATTAGCTTTAAGACTAAAAAACTTTTCTATTTTGTTTTTCATGTTTCTAAAGGTTTGGGATTAAAAATTCCATTTGGCTGCAAGCGTAGGATTTACCATAAATCCTTTGTTACCGGAGAAATTTGAACTTATCTCAATTTCTGATCCAATTGAAATATTTTCGGTGAAATTATACCATATCTGGGGTTCAGTGAGGAATACAAATTGGGTTTCATCCACCGTTTCATCACTGTTTACAAAAGTATTTTCCTCACCCCAGAAATCAGCGAAACCGGTGAAAGAAACTTTCTTATTGAGCATGTGCATATACCAAACAGCTGTTACCTGAAAAGAAGCGTCAGTTTTATCCATTATGTATTTGTACAAAGCCTGGAAGGTAATGCCCTTGGTAAAATCGGAATTATTGATATTATAATCCAAACCTGCCAACCAGGCATCGTTAATAGCATAAGCGCCATTGAAAGGAGTAGCATTAAATTGTCCGAATCCCCCGTTGTATTCGACATGTGCGGCAAAAGGGCTTTTACCAATATTAATTCCACGAGCTATTTCCCAATACGCAAGGCTGATCGTTTTTCCATTTTCGGCATCATAATTCATATCAATAAAAAAGAAAGTACTACCCCATTTGTCGGGTTTAAACATTTCAACTGTTGATGTGATGTACTTCCGGTTTTCTCCGAAATCGTAATGTACCTGTAGATTTTGCGCCTTCACCGAAGCTAAAGCAAATAACACAACTAGGATGGCAACTGTTTTTTTCATAAGTCGTTTGGGATTAGTTAAAAGTAAGAATGACGGGAATGAGCGGTAAAATTACAGTCATTCTGAAATATTGCAAAAAATGTTAATAAATGCTAATAAAAAACCCATCCGGCTGGGGATGGGTTTCAATATTTTTTCCGAAAATTAGCCGGCTAAAGTAAATTTTATCGGCATGTTAAATTGCACACGCACAGGTTTACCACGTTGTTTACCGGGTTCCCATTTCGGCATATTCTGCACAACCCGAACGGCTTCCTCATCACAACCTCCGCCAATACCACGAAGTATTTTTACATCCGTTACATTTCCGTTACGTTCAACAACAAAAGTAACATAAACGGTACCTTGTATTCCACTTTCACGAGCCATCTGAGGATACTTAATATTATCCTGCAAAAATTTCATGCGTCCTGCATCGCCACCCGGAAAAGCGGGAGCATTTTCAACAACCATAAAAATCTGTTGCTCTTCTACTTCTTCTTCTTCCACTTGCTTAATAGCAGGTGCTTTATATTCTTCTACCTGAGTATTTTCATCTGCTTCGGCATCAATGGTAATATCATCATTTATTTCGGCTGTGTTTTCAACAATATTTAACACCATCGACGGTGCCGGAGGAGGAGGTGGTGGCGGCGGGGTGTTCTGTTGTGTGATAGTTGCCAGTTCTTCTACCTCGTTTGTTGCTTTCTGTGCACCAAAAGTGTCAATATCCAATGCGTCATAACTCTTCCATTCAAACGCTACAAGTATAGCGGCCATGGCGAAAATAAGGCCAATTTGAAAGAAAACACCTTTCTTGGATTCAAGATCTGCCTTTTCTGATTTCTTAAGTTCCATTACTTATGTGATTATGTATGTGATACTTATGTTATACTGAAAACAATATGCTAAAGTACAACATTTCTTTGGTCAAATTCAAGTGAAAGGCAATATTTCGCGCTTTCACATTTTTTAACTCACATGCCTGCACTCCGCAGAACCACTATATGAATAGCGTTACCAGCTGATTATCATAATCTGAAATAGAGAAATCGAGGTAAAACCGATTTTACATTCCAGCTTTAATTCCCATAGTATCATCACTGGCGCAATCCACCAAGCTTATGATCATATCAGCATTGTTTCATCTTCCTAAATGCATTAAAAACAATTGCCAACACCTATGCAAGAGATGAGAAGTAATGCGTGTAACAGGCAGGGTGATTACAAAGTATAATGCAACCGGACTCAGTGTTTATGCTTCAACAAGAGCTTTGTACTGTTCTGCATTAAGCAATGCTGATATTTTTGACGTATCGGCAATATTAACTTTTACAATCCAGCCTTCGCCATACGGATCTTTATTGATGAGTTCGGGTTCATCATTAAGTGCTTCATTAAATTCGAGCACTTCCGATTCCATCGGCATAAACATATCCGAAACAGTTTTAACGGCTTCGATAGTTCCGAATGTTTCGTTTTCAGCTATTGTTTCACCAACAACAGCAACATCAACAAATACGATGTCGCCTAACTGATGTTGTGCAAAATCGGTAACACCAATCCAACCGGTATTGCCTTCGACCCTGATCCACTCGTGATCACTGGTATAAAAAAGATTTTCAGGAATATTCATTTTATATAGTTTTTCGATGCCAAAATTAAACAATGTATGCAAGCTGCAATACAAAATTTTTGAACTTAGAATGATTATGAATAACTGGCTTCAAATACACTTCAATAAACCAGTTTTACACAGCCCAGCTTACTGCGCCAGAGTGAAGCGGAGAGAAATTCCGGCATTGGTATTTGAAGTTGGTATCTGTGCCGAAACGTGGGGTTTGCTGATAGTCTGATCAAAGAACAGCCTGATATTCAGCTTTTGACTGATCATATAATCCGCTGAAGCATTTATCGAAATCTGCCGTGTACCGGTTGAAATCGTGTTATCTCTTTCATCGATACGCCGAAGTATCGTTTTATTATCGCGGATTGAGAAATCGAGTTTTACGTTCAGGTCGCTGCTCAGTTTCACGGTTTTGCCAGTTGCAAGGGAACGAACTTTAAACGGTACACTCTTAAACCGGTATCCGGTTCCTATTACAAACTCGTTGCTTCGCATTTCGGTAAGCTGATTATTGGCAAAACTCAACGACAGATTACGCGTTTTTTTATACTCCAGTCTGGCAAGCATACTGTTTTTCATAGTCACATCAAATCCGAGGAATGGCCCGAACTGCTCAGTAACCGAAATTACATCCATATGCTTTTCAGGAATAAAATTCTCGGCAGCATCAAGCGCGGCACTGAATCCTTCCACTTCCACGTATTTAGCGTCCGAAAGAAATCCACCAACAGAATAGGACGAGCGGTATGCATGTGATACATTAAATGATTGGAAATACTGACGCAGCTTTTTAATACCCTGTGTGGCATTGTATGTTATCCTCCAGTTAGGATAAGGTATTTTAGGAAAAGCATTAAACTCCATTTTTTTAGGGTCTTTGCCGGCATATGCCGCCATAAACGAAGCCATAAGCACTTGTGGCTGGGTAGGTCCATATCCGACCGGAAAACCAACTGAATCGACTTCGCCATTATAATTAGGATTTTGTTTTGCAAGCCGCTCAGCCATTGAAAGACGGTAACTGAGCATCTGATCGAAAACAGGGCTTTCATTGTTATCGTTATCCTTTTTAAAGGATGATGGCCATATAATGTACGACATACTGAAGTTTCCGCGCTCTGTATAGGATGATTCCTGAAAATCACCTATGCCGTTTGCTTTAAAATAGGATTGTTCGGTGGTGGAATAAGCCCTGTCGGCAGTAACATCAATTTTTAAATTCCGCACAGGCTCCAGGGTTGACCGGAATGTTAAATTCTCCACAGCCCTTGTTATATATGGATTATTAAGCAAAGTATCCGTTGTTAACCAGCCTGAAGAAGCCGCCTGATACCTGATATCTTTCTGGCTGCCAAAAATAAAACCCAGACCTGGAGCATCAGCTCCCCAGCTATTCCCTAACGGACCAGGTTCGGGGGTAAAGCCTGGCAATAAAATACCATTTGACCTGGTGTATGTAAGGTTAGCGTCTTTAACTGACATTAATACTCCCAGCGTGTATTGCCCAATAATTTTAAAGTATTGTGGCTTTGCTTTTTCCAGACTGTCAGCCTCTGTTTTTGGCAACTCATTGCCATCCTTAAGTTCAGTTTCTTTATTTTTATCCCTGCCCTTTGCTCGTTCCATCTGTTCAGGCATTTTGCCTGGAGTAACCTGGCCTTTACTCTGCAACTCGAGCCGTGTTTTTTTCAGTAGCGGTACTTTATCGTATAATGTTGTCAGCCTCAGTCCTGAGTTGATTTGAATATCGCGCGAATTATCAATAGAGTTACCAAAGCGTGGCTGCAATGACCGTGGCGAGGCTTCCCAGCGGAATTTTACACCATATCTTACATTCATTGTAACCCAGTTGAGGATAGGAACTTTATTAAATGGCACTGCGTAATTAACATTAGCCATCTGGTTGAACCTGTTAATAGTACCGCCACTTTTAATGGAATTCCAAACTGTATCGCGATACTGCTCGTAATTGCTGTTTTGTTTTTCGTACCCTCCGGGAGGTTCGAGAATGTATGAGTTCACATTGGCACTATAATCAAATTTTAGCGATTGCGAAAAATCGTATTTGATATCGTAAATACGATTCCAATCCCATTGTTTGGTATAGTTAGGCTCGAGTATTATAAGTGCGGCGCTTTTATTACGAAGCAACCTCCGCTGATAATCGCGGTACATATCTGTCCGCACCGATAGCAGTTTTGGCAGGTAATAAAAATTGAAGTCGCGGATAAGAGCCAATGATTTTGACTTGACGGCTTTTTGAAACGGCTTGACGCTTTTAGGATTTATCGCGAAATTATATCCGATTCCACCACGGTAGGTTTTCTGATTGTCGGCTTCAATATCATTGTTATGACGGTTTACCTCGGAATAAGCATAGGAAAGGTCGAAGTTTTCGATATCCCACAGTTGCGGTTTCTTTGAAGCTCCAACCCTATCCTTACGCACATTCATAAAGTTAAGGTTTTGACGTTTAATTACATCGGTTGTAAGTTGCCGCAACGAATCGCGTTCGGACTTGTTCATATCCTCGGTTTGGTCGGAGTATAAAACATCGGGATCGAGAGGATTATACTGAGGATTGGCAATAGTTTGCGAATAATCATAATGCATCGGAATGCGGATACCTGATTTCTCGGGCAGAAATTTACCAAGCTCCAGATTGGTTGCAATATCAATTTGGGTGATAGCCTCTTTTTGTCTTTCGTTTACTTTCTTTTCAATGCTCCCGAACCCAGGCGAACTGTATGCTCCAGATAACATTAAGCTACCAAGATCGGCGAGGTTTGTAGCCACCCTGGCATTGGCAGCCCATCCGGCTTGCTCATTAAAATCGGTGAGGCGTAATTCGTTTATCCATATTTCGGCACATTTTGCCTGCCCATCGTCATTATCAAGTTTTTTCGGATTCCTCTTAGGGTTACGAACACCAACCATCATGGCTCCTACATCGCTCATACTTGGCGAGCCGACAATGGTAACCTTGTTTTCGCCATCAGGGATTGAATAAGGCGCTGTAATGCTTATCATTGATCCAGCTCTGTTCAATTCGTCATTACGGGCTTTTTTTACAGCTAGAAATTTGGACAGATCGATACTCATTTCATTTTCGAGCGGCCAGATATTGCGTTTATCGGCGTCATTATCCTGGTTTGACCATCCCTGATCCCAATCGGTAAAAGTAATCGGGATTTCATACTCGTAATAGTTGGAGGTAAAATCGGAGCCAATACGAACAAATGCGGTAAGATCACCTTTCTGTAATTCCTGATCCGCGAGTACTTTTTCAGCGTGAATATACATCCGTAAGTTCTTATAATCGCGGAAATCGAAATCGGTGGTTTTATATGCCCCTCTGGCATCGCCATCGAGCAGGTTACAGGTTCTTAAAACCATAGCCTGTTCATTCATTTGCATGTAGTTGGTAGTAGCCACATTTATTTCGCGCTCAATACCCGGAGGTGTACGGTAAGGTACATGATCTCTGTAATAATTTTCTTCAACGCTCACGGCTGAAATATCAAAAGTAGTTCCGTCCTGGTTAGGATCGGGAATGTATTCTCCCGGGGTAAGCAGACTGTTATAATATTTGCGCCATTCGCCACGCTCGAGCTCAAGTGATGCAAACCTGCACACAACTGCAGTATCCCAGTCCTTAAAAAACATACGTATGAAACGAATCGATTTAAAATCCTGAATTCCACCAATTACTTTATCGGGTTGCTGCACCGGTATTTTAAACTGATACCACTTTACTCCTCCAGTGCGTCCGTTATCAAGTTTTACCGGATTTTCCGCTTTCGAATCGTATACCTGAGTGATATAATTTTCGCCTACTACCATATTCTCAGGACGAAGTTTAACAACATATTGAAAATACCGTTCCTGATCACTAAGTGTATTATCGTTATTGAGGTCTTCCACGTTAGGACCACGTTGACCAATGCTGTTCGAATTATCCGCTACATTGGCAGGAGAGTTTCCATCAGGTCCATTGAAAAGTTTATAGCGTTCAACTACGCTGTTGTATTTGGGATCGCTGTCGTAGTCGCCACCGATAAACGAATGAAAATTATCCGACGACGGATCGTTTTCAGCTTTGGAATAAGCTTCTGAAGAGGCTCCGAATTTATTGATAATCTTCTGAAGCATAGTTTCGTAAAAGAACTCCTTTTCGGTAACTGTTCTCAAACCATCGTAACCTACATCCTGAAACGGCCGCGATTCGGGTTTGCTGTCGAAGGAAATAGTAATTGCTTGTTTTGTTGGTACTAAACCCCATATGGTTTCATCCACATCAACAAGTTCTTCTGTTGGCGGGAGTCCGTTTTCATATGATTTTCGACCATCGCGCAAAATATCTTCCGAAATATCCCCAAGGTTAAAATACAGATCACCACCACGTTGGCCAAGTTCAGTATCAGTTTCCGAAAACGGATCCATCAGCCAGAAAGTGATGTACTCGACATTGGAGGCTTCAAAATCCGAGGTTTCCAATTTACGCATAATACCTCCCCAACGGGTATCAGGTTCGAGGAGTGCTCCTGTAACATCTATCCCTTTCGAATAATTAAGTTTACCTTCAACATCATAATTGTATGGTCCTCTTTGCGTTGGGAAATAGGAGATATTAAAGATGTTAATATTCAGAGGCTGATTGTATTCGTTTTGCTTGTTGGGGAATAATTCGTTTTCGTAAATAACGCGGACTGAATTTCGTGAAAGCTCATTAGTACCAATTCCAGAAGGCTTGTTGTTGCTCGTTTTATTGTAAAATATTGTTGGATCAATGGTGTACCATGCCAGCAAAGCCCTGTTGTAACCATAAGCCAGTTCGGTGCCCGGAGCTGCTTCGGGAAACATAGTGCGGACGGTTTGACCCAAGGGTGTACTGGCAATTGACCAGGATGCAATATTGGTAAGCGAAATAGTGGACTTGGCACCTTCGAAATCGTCGATATAGGAAGTTCCGGCTGAACCAACCGCCTTGGAATGACCTGGAATAAACTGTGCAAATTCAGCATCCAAACGGAGTTTCGATGGCGTTTTGGTGCTGTAAAAAGGAAGTTTATCAACCATTTTGGTAATGAACGCAGAGCTTTTCTGGTAATTGACACTTCCACCCCATATGGTGTTCGAAATTGGTTCGTCGCCGTAATTTGTCTTTTGTGTAATAGGCCTTTCGTAAAGATGCAGTACAGTTCCTCCTAACAAAAGATTATTATTTACTTTATAATCGACATGGGTTCCGAGCAATGTCTGGCTGAAAACATTGAACATCGAATTATTCTCAAGCTTAATATTAATAGGAGTACCTGAGTTAAGGATACCTTCGTTTATAATCTTCACCCTGCCCAGTGTGTAATCGACCGTATAATCGGAACCTTCGACCAGTTGCGCACCACCGGCAGTAACCATTACTGAACCTTGGGGAACGTTCATGGCGTTGAGTGATATTTCGGAGCCCGACTCCGATTTGTATTCTCCTTCGATCAGGTATTTGTTTTTGTCAGGAAATTGTTGTGCGCCGGTTTTCGTCATTGTATAGAGCGAGTCGTAACAGTATTTGTCAGCGAATGCTTTATCATTTATTTTATCACGCAAATATTTACCGAAAGGCTCCAGAACCGGAAAAAATATCCGGCCATTTGATGATTGAATTGTACCTCCGTTGCGGGCAGCATTATCCAGAAAGTCGAAAACACCGTCGTGAGGCGGGTTAAGTTGCGGATCAAGTTTATCTAAACCAAAAATCTGAATAAGGGGAACTCCTTTTATTCCGTCGGGACCGGTAGTAAAGAAACCTGTTGGAACGGAACTGCTGTTACCGGAATACAGTATATTGAGCAGGAAATCTTCTCGGTTGATATTGTAAGCACCGAGATTGTATACGTTCTTCATCATAAGATTCCATAAAGGAACGCGTGTATTTGTAGCAGTGCTTTTCAGCAGTTTCACCATAATGCAATTGGAAGTAGGAGTTACATCATAGGAAAATTCACCCACCTGGTAAATTTTATCGTTGCCGATAATCTGGTATTGAAAAGCAACTGCAAGCGTTTGATCCGGATTGATTGATGAATTGAGCGAAATAAAACCCAACCTGCTGTTGTACATGAATTCGGAATTCGTAAGCTTCCGGGCACTCGAAACCTGTACATAATCAATACCTGAAACAAAGCCTTTTTCTTCAGTAAGGTATTTGCTCACAGTTTTATTATCACGCACTTTGGTTGTATCGAGCAGATAGAGCAGGTCGTTGGCTTGATTGTCAGGATAGGGTTGCTGGGTACTTGGATGAATATTCTGGTTGTAGGGATTTCTTTCGCCCAAATCCTGAAATGCAACAATATTGCGGTTTTCAGTAACTGCCGATCCAATATTGGTTATCCAGACTTCAATATTTTTAATTTCGATATTAGAAGTAATAACAGGAAGAGTGGCAAGGGCATTACCATATTCATCGCGGAAATACTGTGCCAAAAGGAAGTGTCTGTTTTCTTCATAATCAAGGGCACGGGTCGAGAATTCCTGAGTTTGAGCTCCGCCCTGAACGGTAATATTTTCGACCTGGCTTTGTTGCTGCGAGAAAACGCTGGTTACTGTAGCTTTACCGAACTGAAGCTGGGTTTTAAGACCGAAAAGGCTTTGACTGCCGGTAATCAGCGAACTGTTGATAGGCATTGTAACATCGCCGGCTTCAATAAGCTGGATAATTTCATCTTCCTTCCCCTCGTACTTGAGTTTCAGTTTATTTTCGAAATCGAATGTTGCTTCGGTATTATAATTGGTATTGAATTCGATTTTATCGCCGATTTTCGCCAGGATACTCATCTGTATGCGCATATCGAAATCGAAGTTCGTGGTACGTCTTAATTGCTGGCTGATGAAAGGGTCGTCGCGGCGATTGGAAATTACACCGAAAATAAGCTCAGCACTACCCTGAGGCCTGATATCGATGGTATTACCACCAAAAACACGGTCGAATAATTCGCCTCCTACTTTTAGCTGAGGGATAACGCCCAATCTGGTAGCCGTTGCCGAACTACTTGCCCGTTCGCGCCAGTAGCTGTCGAGTGCACGGCGAGTATCCCATTTGCGGTATTCATCAAACGTCATGGAAGCCGGTTTCAGATAATCGATACTTCCTATTTTGTTGGTGATGGTGTATTCATTATTAACCGGATCGTAAATAACGTCCTGTTTCAGATTCGAAGGATTATCGAGGTACAAACCGCCCGAAGGAGTAGTTTCGTAAGGATTTTCGCTGCCTTTAAGTGGAAAACGAAGAGTAGTATCGGGACCGATAGAGTTGGGTGGAACAATAAAGTGCCCTGCTTCCAGTTGCCGGGGATAAATGGCACGCGAAGCACTTACTCCCCAAATAAGAGAAATAAGGATAGTGAAAAAAGAGAGCCGGAAAATGGATCGGATATATTTCTTCAATCTGCTGAATTCTTTTTCGTGCAAAGCCAACAAGTAAAAGTTAGCTGATTAGATTATTGTTGTGAAATGCCATTAAGGTGCGCACTAAAAAACTTTCTCAGAGTATTTTCAGTGCATGTTTAATGAGTTGATCAACCGGTAACGCACTCCCGTTTGCTTTAATTACCTGATCAAGGGCTTTTTCGGCAATCGGTTTGTTAAAACCCAGCATTACTAATGCAGATAACGCTTCATATTTGCCAGTATTGTGCGAGGCAAGTAAATTTTCGCCGGCAGGAAGATCTTTCATTATTTTATCCTTCAGGTCGATAATAATCCGCAATGCTGTTTTCCCCCCAATTCCTTTTATTGATTGGAGCTGCTTTACATTTTCGGTGGCTATGGCATCAGCCACTTCCGATGCTGTAAGTGCTGATAAAATAAGCCGCGCTGTGTTAGGGCCAACACCCGACACTGATATCAACTGCTGAAAAACATGTCGTTCGCCGGTATCAGCAAAGCCATAAAGTATGAGTGCATCCTCACGCACTACTAAATGAGTATGCAAACGGCAAGATTCCTTTCCGCTGATCTGGGTATACGTATTCAGCGAAATACTGATTGAATATCCAACACCCTGACACGAAATTACGGCATTAGTTGGATTGAGGTCAGCAATTTTTCCTTCGATAAAGGAATACATAACAAACTTTTTAAGTAAGGTAAAAATCAACACATTATCAAAAGCCACTAACATTCAATACGTTAAATGCGAAAAGCAGCCACAAACAGTTACAGTAAAACATCGCTTAAGCTATAAGCAATCCATCCCCGAACTGCCTGCAAAAGTAGCAATTTAAGGGTAATAATAAAATCGGATTCAAATGATAGAACTACATGTGCTCCTGACTATTATTCAGTTGAAAAGAGAAATAACTCACAGTATTGGAAACAGTCAATAATTTAGATACATTTCAAATAGTACTTGACATGGCAATTTTATAGAAATTCATAATCAGAATCTTTCATTTATTTGTTACTTTGCATTACCGAAAAGCTGTGTTTATTATTTTGATAAACAAAAAGTTATACTCACAACCACAATAGGAACCAAATCGGAAAACTATAAAACAGCTTAAATCTCCTTTTCCAACTCAATACTATTTACAAATTACCAAAACATGAAAACGCTAAGTCAGAAAAACGCACTCACCTATCATTCCGAAGGTCGCCCTGGTAAAATTGAAGTAGTCCCCACCAAGCCGCACAGCACTCAACGCGACTTGTCACTTGCCTACTCACCTGGAGTTGCTGAGCCCTGCCTCGAAATACAAGCCAATCCTGAAGATGTGTATAAATATACCGCCAAAGGTAATCTGGTAGCTGTAATATCGAATGGAACAGCTGTACTTGGTCTTGGTGATATTGGCGCAGAAGCGGGTAAGCCGGTAATGGAAGGCAAAGGTTTACTTTTTAAAATATTTGCCGATATTGATGTTTTTGATATTGAGATTAATGAGAAGGACATTGATAAGATTGTTGCCACTGTTAAAGCAATTTCGCCTACATTCGGAGGAATAAATCTCGAAGATATTAAAGCTCCTGAATGTTTCGAAATTGAAGAACGGCTGAAAGCAGAACTTGATATACCCGTAATGCACGACGATCAGCATGGCACTGCAATTATTACTTCAGCCGGACTATTGAATGCGTTAGTGCTCAATGGAAAAAAAATTGAAAACCTGAAAATTGTTATCAGCGGAGCAGGTGCAGCGGCTATTTCATGTACCCGACTTTATGTGAAGCTGGGAGCATTGAAGGAGAATATTATTATGCTCGACAGCAAGGGTGTAATAAACACCAAACGCACCGATTTGAATAAATACAAATCCGAATTTGTGACCGATCTCGATATTGATACACTCGAACAGGCTCTCGATGGTGCAGATATGTTTCTAGGTTTGTCAGTTGCCGGCGCACTGAAACGCGATTGGCTGATGAAAATGGCACCCAACCCCATCGTATTCGCCCTTGCCAATCCTGTTCCGGAAATATCATACACCGAAGCAACCGAAGCACGCACAGATATCATAATGGGCACCGGACGCAGCGATTTCCCTAACCAGGTGAATAACGTACTGGGGTTCCCTTATGTATTCCGGGGCGCCCTCGATGTAAGAGCAAGAGCTATAAATGAAGAAATGAAACTGGCAGCCGCTTATGCCCTTGCCAACCTGGCTAAAATGCCGGTGCCTGAAGAAGTTAATATAGCCTACAATACCAAAAACCTGAAATTCGGAAACGAATACATTATTCCTAAACCCAGCGATCCGCGACTTATCATTTATGTTGCCACAGCAGTTGCCAAAGCAGCCATGGAAACGGGTGTAGCCCGCAAACCTATCACAGATTGGACGGCATATGAAGCTGAACTCAATAAACGACTTGGACTTACCAACCCTCTGATAAAGCAAATAAAAGCCAGAGCAAAGGCTGATCCGAAAAGAGTTGTGTATGCTGAAGCCGAAAATTACAAAGTGCTGAAAGCTGCTGAAATAGTTTTGGAAGAAGGAATTGCGATCCCGATTTTATTAGGCAAAAAAAGGATCATCGATAGTTTGATCGAGCAATACGATCTCGAATTACCCGGAGTCGAAATAATTGATCCAACCAAGAAAGAGCAGCTTAAAATGCGCGAATTGTTTGCCGGCCAATATTCCCAAAAAAGGCAGCGGAGAGGTGTTAATACACAACTGGCTCTCGATTATATGAGCCACAGGAATTATTTCGCGCCCAGCATGGTCGAAAACGGTTATGCCGATGCTATGATTTCAGGATTAACAACCAATTACCCCGAAACCATTCGTCCGGCATTGCGCATCATAGGCAAAAAGAAAGGTACCAGCGTTATTTCAGCCATGTATATTATGTTCACCAAGAAGGGACCTTTCTTTTTTGCTGATACCACTGTAAACATGAACCCTACTGCAGAAACACTTGTTGATATTGCAGTTCAAACTGCACAAGCTGTAAGGACATTTAATATTGAACCCCGGATTGCAATGCTTTCCTATTCAAATTTCGGATCGGTGGAAGGTAATATCCCGATTAAAGTCCGCGAAGCAGTTTCGATACTTCACCGCGATCATCCCAACCTGATTGTTGATGGCGATATGCAGGCAAATTTTGCAATAAATAATGAATTGCTTACCGAGCATTTTCCATTCAGCAAACTAGCCGGAGCACCTGCCAATACATTGATATTTCCATACCTCACAGCAGGAAATATCGCCTATAAACTCATTCAGGAACTAGCTGGAGCCGAAGCAATCGGACCAATATTAATGGGGCTCGATAAATCAATTCATGTACTTCAGATGGGCTCAAGTGTAAACGAAATTGTGGATATGACAGCCATTGCTGTAATTGATGCTCAAAATCATGAGAGTAACAAACAAAAATAAATATTGCTACAACACTGATTAAAAGCATTTTAGCACACATCTAAACATTTAGTTAAATATTTTCACACATGAAATATATAACATTGTAAATGTTTATTAATTTAGCTGTCGTTGAATTTTCATTAAACACAGAAACAATATAAGCAGATGAAAAAAATAACCGTTATCGGAGCCGGAAATGTAGGCGCCACTGTTGCCAATGTTGTAGCTCACAAAGACCTTGCCCGCGAGGTTGTATTGGTCGATATAAAAGAAGGTACTGCAGAAGGCAAAGCCCTTGACATATGGCAAACCTCATCAATCAATAACTTTAATACCCATGTAGTGGGAGTTACCAACGACTACCTTAAAACCAAAGGTTCGGGAGTTGTAGTTATTACATCAGGACTACCACGTAAACCCGGCATGAGTCGCGACGATTTAATTAAAACCAATGCGCTGATTGTTAAAGATGTTACCGAAAAAGTAATCAAGTATTCGCCCGAGGCTATTATTATTATTGTATCGAATCCACTTGATGTGATGACTTATTGTGCGTATAAAGCAGCACTAAAAGATGAGCGAAAGGTATTCGGAATGGCTGGTATTCTTGACACCGGCCGTTACCGCAGCTTTATTGCCGAAGCTCTGAATCTTTCGCCTAAAGATGTTCACTCCATGTTACTTGGCGGACATGGCGACACAATGGTTCCATTGCCACGCTACACTTCTGTTGGAGGTATTCCTATTACCGAATTGCTCAACAAGGATGAAATTGATAAAATTGTTGAGCGCACACGAAAAGGTGGCGGCGAGCTGGTTAACCTTATGGGAACCTCCGCTTGGTATGCGCCCGGTGCTGCAGCTGCTCAAATGGTTGAGGCAATTGTTGATGATCAGAAACGTATTTTCCCGGTTTGTACCAAACTGAATGGTGAATACGGGCTGAAAGATGTTTTCCTTGGTGTACCTGTTCGGCTTGGCTCACAAGGCATTGAAGAAGTTATTGAACTGAAACTCGACAAGAACGAGAAAAAGCTTCTGGAAGAATCAGCTGCATCAGTTAAAGGAATGATGGATTCCCTCGATAATATGCATATTTTTGAAGACTAAAAAAGTTTTGCACTAATTTTACAGCACTCTTCCTTACCTGAAGAGTGCTTTTTTTTTACCGGAATATTTTATACCATTGAAACCGTTGGCCAAACTTAAATTTTAAACTAATAAGACCAGTGTTCTTTTTCCTCAGCGGTTTGTCCATTAATATAACTTCAATAAACAAATGAAAAAAATAGTAGTCCTAACCGGCGCCGGCATAAGTGCCGAGAGTGGAATCCGTACTTTTCGCGCTTCTGATGGATTGTGGGAAGAGCATCGCATTGAAGATGTTGCAACTTTTGATGCATGGCAGCGCAATCCTGCACTGGTGCTCGATTTTTACAACAAACGGCGCAAACAACTCTACGAGGTTCAACCCAATGCCGCACATCTGGCTTTGGCTGAACTTGAATCAAAATTTGATGTAAGTATTATTACACAAAATGTTGACGATTTGCACGAGCAGGCCGGATCACAAAATGTTCTGCACCTTCATGGTGAGTTAAAAAAGGTCCGAAGCACAATTGACGATGACCTTATTTATGAATTGGAAGGCTGGGAATTAAAGCAGGGCGATTTATGCGAAAAAGGAGCTCAGCTCAGGCCGCACATTGTATGGTTTGGGGAGGCTGTACCAATGATCGAAAAAGCTATGGAGCTTTCGGCCCAGGCTGACATTTTTATTGTAATCGGCACGTCGTTAAATGTATATCCTGCAGCCGGGCTTGTTTATTACATTAAACCAGCAACGCCCGTATACCTGGTTGATCCACAGGCTGAAATGCTGAGTGGTGTAAAAAATCTTACTGCTATCCACGAGTTAGCCGGCACAGGAGTTCCCGCGCTTGTCAAAAAGCTTCTGGCAATTAGTATCTGAAAACAGTTCGCGGGGTGATTTTTTAAACTCACCCCGCGAATTATTGTATAATTAAATGAATCTGATTATATCAGAAACCAGGGCTCACATAAATCCTTTTGCCATTCGAAAAGGTTACTACAAAGGCATCGTGATAGCCGAGCTGCACCATTTCGCTGCGATAATCAATGGCTTCTTCATGCGTATCGAAAACACCGGTAGTATATTTGTACAAGCCATCTTCAATATAAGTTTGTACATCCTCCAGCTGTTCAAATTCGCGGTCGAGCAATGATTTTTCGTGCGAAAGCGCCATAAGCTGAACCCTATATGTTATAACACCAGTTTTAGCAGTGGCTTTCTTTTCTGGTTGTTTCTCTTTTGTAACTTCCGGCTCTGTAGCAATCACATCATCTTCTTCGGCAGGCGGTATCGAAACAACTTGTCTGGGTTTTTCCACGGCAGGAACAACTAACGTTTGCTCCGGAATTTCGGTAGTATATTGTGCCATCTTCTTTTCCTGCAGGCAATTGATAAAGAAATCGCGTTCGAACATATACGATGGTATTACTTCATCCCCTTTAAACTTGCTCATATCGTAAACGGAATTTGCTTGTGATTTTGAGAAACCAGTAACTTTGAATTCCGTACGCCTGTTAGCCTGATGCTGTGCATGTGAACACGGCACTCCGTTAGAACATTCGTTTATAAGTTGCATTTCGCCATATCCCCTGGCAGTAATACGTGCAGCATTAATACCTCTTAACACGATGTAACGCACAGCCGATTCTGCCCTTTTCTGTGAAAGATCTACATTGTATTCCTTGCTACCGCGGCTGTCAGTATGCGAACCAAGCTCAACATCCACCGGATTTTCCTTCATCAGTTGCACCAGCCTGTCAAGTTCTTTTTCGGCATCTGAGCGGATAAACCACTTATCGAAATCGTAATAAATGGTTTCGATGGAATAGTCCATATTGTTGACTGAGAAAATTTGGTTCACTTCGAGTCGATCGAGCAGCAGATCACGTGGAGTTTTTACTGCGCGGGAAGTATCAGTAGTTTCGAATTTAAAATTAATACAGTCGGAAACGTAATTATTTTCCATCCCTTTCACTACATAAAACACACCTTTACTAATAAGAGCTGTAAACCGTCCATTGCCATCTGTTTTAATAACTTCCACCTTCTCGGTTTTAGTGTTAAGCAGAAAAACAGTACTTCCAGGCATAGGCTTAAGTGTCTTTTTATCTTTCACAAAACCGGTTATTGTAGTAGTAATCGAATCAAGTTCCGAAGCAAGAAGATCGCTCTTTTTCTTTGGTTTGCTTTCGAAGAAACGGCATGCATATATATCGTCGCTGCCTAGTCCGCCGGGACGGTTCGAACTAAAAAAACCTTTCTTGCTTCGCGAGTCGAGGATCATTGCAAAATCATCGAAAGAGGAGTTGACAGGCTGTCCCAGATTCTCAGCTTTCGACCATTTACCATCTTTCAGAGTTGAGCGGAAAAGATCGAGCCCGCCAAATCCGGCTAACCCATTGGAAGCGAAATAGAGCTGATCACCGCTTAATGAGGGAAACATTTCGTCGTTGGAAGAGTTAACTGTGGATCCAAGATTAACTGGCTCATCCCATGCCTGCCCATTCCATTTGCAGAAGAAAATATCGGTTCCGCCCAAACTTTCGGGCATATCCGATACAAAATACAATGTATTCCCATCAGGCGAAAGAACCGGATGTCCGACGGAATAATTATCGGAATTAAGGAAGAAAGCTTCCGTTTTCGACCACGAACCATCATACTTAGCCCAGAAAATTTTCAGGCGGTCGGTTCTGTAGTTATCAGAATCCCGCTTCTCTTTTCCCTTGTCGGTGCGGGTGAAATAGATAAGGCTGTCGTGACGTGCAAATGCAGCCGGGCCATCGTGGTAGGTTTGGTTAAACTTGCCTGTAAATGCCTTAGGTTCATTCATATCCTGAAAATACTCATTCGGATAACGAGGTGTGGCAAAAAAGAGATCGAGATAACTGAAATTAGTCCATTCATACTTTTTATTATCCATAAAATTCTGACGTCTGTCCGATACAAACACAACACCCCCATTATAAAAAGCTGGTCCAAAATCAGACCTTTCGGAATTGAGAACAGAAACATTTTTTATTTCGAAGCTAACCGGAATTTCATTTAATTTTGGAATTTCATCGCAAAAAGCAGCAAAATCTTTTCCCCTCAAATCATCATTATTCAACGAATCGTAAGTAAGGTAGGCTGCTTTTGCAAGGTCATATTCCTGTGCACAACGAAGTGCTTCACCGTAATAGAACCAGTTTATGCTTTCGGTATTCGGTAGGGCAACAGCTTTGGCGTACCATGCTTTAGCATTAAGCTGATCGTTAACCATACGGTAGCAATCGGCCAGCCGGCCAACAGCATAAGTATAGTTGGCATCCCTGGGGTTTTGTACAATTTTTAAATATTGAGGAATAGCTAACGAATAGCTGTAACTTTTATAAAGGTTGTCAGCCTGGTTTATCTGAGCCTGAGCTACGCTACCTGCGAAGGCAAAAGCTAAGAGTAAAACTATTAATCGCTTGTTCATACCCGGTTCATTTGGTAGTAGATGAAAAAATTAACTAAAAATACCTCGGTGTCAGCATCCTGTTTTTTAACAGGTCAAGGTCGAGGCCAAGCCTTATTTCGTGCGAACCTGAATTGTAGTTTATCAGTTCCTTAACATTGATATCGTAGGAATATCCCACACGGTATTTCCTTCCAATCATAAATTCGGTGAGGAAAACAAGGTCGCCGTTGGTGCGGTAGGTAGTTCCAAGCCAGAAAAGGTCGCTGAACAAAAAGCTGGCATTCAGATCAAGTTGCCAGGGAGCATTTTTTACATATTTGACTAATGCTGAAGGCCGGAATATAACCTCATCGGAAAGTGGGATTGCCAGTCCACTCATTGCATAAAAATGCCTAAGTAATTTCGAATAGGTTTTTTTGCCGTCAACCGTCACCATTCCATATTCGTTTTGAAGAAGTTGTTTTGAAGAAACTCCAACATACGCGTGGTTCGAATAATAATAGATTCCGAAATTGGCATCAGGTGTAAATTGGTTTTGCATGTTTCCTTCAAAAGTAAAGTCAGGATCTTCAACAAAAATTTTGGCCCAGTTAACACTGTAGTACTTGAATCCGGCCTGTATACCGAACGAAAGTTTTCCTTTAGGAAGATTTATCCTGTAAGCATAGGTTGCCAGTGCACCCTGATCAACCACCGGCCCGATCTGATCGCTGTACACGTATCCGCCCAATCCAATATGTTCATTCCGTAATGGCGCATGCATACTGAGAGTAAGAGTTCGCGGAGCACCGGGAATACCAACCCATTGGTGCCGGTAAAGCATATCAGCACTAAAAACTTCGCGACTTCCCGCATAGCCGGGGTTACATGTCAGCTTGTTGAACATATACTGGCTGAAAAGTGCGTCCTGCTGCGCAAACCCCGAAAGGGCCGCAAACAAAACAACTAGTAGGATTAACTTTTTCATGTGTATCATTTTTTGCAGTTCAGTATCCGGGAATTACCGGGCTGAGGAATTTCTTTTCTTCTTTCGTCTTTCTCCATGAACTATAATGCTGACTTCAATTGTTAACTTTAGTTTACTGCAATGCTAATCTTTCGATTTTGCATTACTATTCATTTTACTATCTATTTCTCACCCCGAACATAAATCCACCCTTTCAGAATACCAACATTTTTAATATTGAGGATGTAAAAATAAGTTCCGTTCGGCAATGGATCACCTTTTTCATTGCTACCATCCCACGACCGGGTTGTATTGTTATAATTGGCAAACTCAATAACCTTATCGCCCCAACGGTTGAATATCATTATTGTATTATCAGGATATTTTTCAATCCCCCTGATTTTCCATGTATCGTTGATGCCGTCACCATTAGTCGAAACACCATTGAAAACAAAGAGATCATTCAGGTCAGGTTTCTTAACCCTTACATACACCATGGTATCCGAACAAAGTGACGGCTGTAAAGCATTGCATATCCGGTAACAGAACATATCATCACCTTCGAAATCAGTAAAAGGAGTATATGTAATGGTTTTATCAGTATTCAGCACTACTAAGCCATGGGTGGGGAAATTGCATAAACTCACTATAAGTGGATCTCCCAGTGGATTTATATCATTATTGATAACATTGATAATAACCGGAACATTTACCAGAGTAGTATCGTAGTCAGGCTTAGCTGCTATTGAATTGCTGCCTGTACCTATCGAAATTATCATATCATCCGTATCAATGCATCCTGATGAAAGATCCATAACTGATAATGTGAATGTTGTTTCGACACTTACCGGAAGAGTTACCGGATTTGAAACCGAAGGATCTACAAGTAAACCAGAAGGTTGCCAGCTCCATACATATAATCCTGAACCTCCAGCCACGGATCCTGATAATCCGGTTGTGGTGCCCTGGTAAATAGTTTGATCGGGACCTGCATCGGCAACAAGTTCTGTATTTAAGAAAACATACATCACATCCGATATCACCATGTCGCCGCAGGAACCCGTGCCTTGAACCCTCAGTGTAAGTGCAGCCATTCCGGTGAAACCTGCAGCCGGAGTATATATAGGATTCAGAGTTGTATCATTTGCAAGTATACCAGCAGATACGGGTAACAAACTCCACAGTAATCCACTGTAATTTGCAGCAGTAGCCTGGGTAACAATGTGCGCCGATCCGACACATGATACAGCATCAGGTCCGGCATTTGCCTGTGGGGCTTTATGAATGGAGAGCAGCAGTTGATCGCTCACATTAGTGCAAGGACTGTTTGCACCGGCAGTGAGGGTAAGCAATACTTGTCCTGTTGCCATATCGAGTGATCCAGGTGTATAAACAGGATTAATAACCGAAGGATCGCTGAACATCCCATTTCCGCTGCTTGTCCACAATATACTTGTACTGTTTGAAACACTGGCTCCGGAAATTGCTAT
Source organism: Bacteroidales bacterium (assembly GCA_038249705.1). Classification (GTDB taxonomy): domain Bacteria; phylum Bacteroidota; class Bacteroidia; order Bacteroidales; family UBA4417; genus UBA4417. The sequence continues at coordinate 30,806 of JBBSDC010000002.1, forward strand.
CGGCGATGATTCGCACGTTGCCATATCAGAACCGGCAGCAACGGTCGGGGCAGTAAGTATGGTAAATAACATCACATCAGACACATTTCCACAGGCACCTATTCCTTCAACAGATATTGTAAAACTTATTGTTCCGGATTCGCCGGCTGCGGGCAGGTATACCGGGTTCAATGTATTTTCAGCCGTCAGTGTTCCAATTCCTGTAGTTGTCCAGGAAACAGATAAAAAATTTTGGGCTGTTGCCTGAGTTATGGTGAATGCACCAGACTGACATTGTTCGTTATCCGGACCGGCATCAGCAAATGGTTTGCCTGCAATGGAGAGCATCATCATATCAGTGGATGAAGGGCAATCCAAACTCCCCGTTACAGTAAGTGAGAGGTAAACAAAGCCATCATTAATATCATTCGGACTTGGAGTATATGTTGGGTTAAGAATGCCGGAATTGTCAAATAATCCTGTACCTGATGAAGTCCACAACAAGCTCTGACCATTGGTTGCGGAGCTGCCACTTACCAGATAGGACTCTCCTTCGCAAATAGCCGTATCAGAACCTGCAAAAGCTAAAACTTCTCCGGCTAAAGTAAGAACCATAGTATCAGAAGCTGATGGACACGACCCGGCAGAATTTCCGGTTAACAATAATAGTACATCTCCGCTTTCGCCAACTCCGGGAGTATAGGTAGGATTTATAGTTGTGTTATTGGTTAATGTCCCTGTTCCATTGGTTGTCCATAAAAGACTACTGAAATACTGAGCCGTTGCATCTGTAATTGTATAGGCAGTATTTCCGCAAATAGTTATATCCTCTCCTGCAAATACCAATGGAGACCTGTAAATTGTAAGTGTCATTTCATCCATAACTGCAGGACAACTCTCATTACCTGTTGCAGTTAAACTGAGTACGACCAAACCATTGGCTATATCAGTCAGGCTTGGGGAATATTCAGGATTCGGAATTGTAGGATCGCTAAAAATACCGGTACCCGATGATGACCACAATAAACTGGCGAAACTGGACGCATTTGCTGAACTCAGCAGATAAACTGACCCTTCGCAGATTACATCGTCAATACCAGCAAAAACCTGAGCGGGTTGAGTAATAAAGATATTTACAACATCTGCATCAGCCTGGCAAACCCCGTTTGATATTGTCCACTCAAAAGCATATATACCATAAATAAGATTGGTAACAGCTGTATTCGGGTCATTAGGATTTACGATAGTTGCAGTATTCGGACCAGCGAGCTGAGTCCAGGTACCAGATCCGAAAACAGGAGTATTTGCATCCAGATTTGTGGCAACAATGCCTGTGGGACTACAGAATTCCTGATCAATACCCGCATAAGATGTTGTTGGAGGAACGTAATTGATCACACTCATTGTATCAGTAGACTGACAGCCACCAATAGAAATCGTATAACCGAAAACATAAGGAATAGCGCTGGGGATCAAACCGGTTGAAACGGCAACACTTCCAATTGGAGGAAATAGATTTGGGATATTTGGTCCTGAGACAAATGCCCAGCTTCCGGTACCCGGTTCAGGCGAATTCCCAACCAGGAAGGTAACATCAGCATTACATAACATCTGGCCTGGGCCAGCATCAGCAATAATCGCATCAACTTCTGTGATTACAGCAGTAGTTGCATTCACTACACAACCATTGGCATCAGTTACTATAACTGTATAAGTTCCGGCAGTCAGATTTGTTGCCGTAGCAGTAGTTTGGGCCGGAATTGTATTCCATAAATAGGTATAATCTGGAGTTCCGCCTGAGGCTGTAACGGTAGCATAACCAGTTGAACCTCCTGTGCAGATCACAAATGTTTGATCTGATATTGTAGCAGTTAAAATGTCAGACTCGGTAACATCAATTGTATCAGTAACCGGACCACAACCATTGGCGTCAATAACACTATAAATATATCCATTCCCGGCAGGTATTGACGTGAAAACACCATTCCCTATCTGAGTTACACCATTAAAAGTAAACGAATACGGAGCTGTACCACCGTTTGCTTCTATAGTTACGGTAGCAGTACCTCCTGCACAAAGTATAGGGGTCGAAACACCGGCAGACATCAGGATAGGTGTAGGACCTGTGATATCAAGAGTATCACTGACAGGGCCACAGCTATTGGCATCGTTAACGTTCCAGATATAACCGGTGCCAGGCACTATAGATAAAAATACACCGTTACCGATTTGAGTAACGCCATTGAAGGTGTATGTATAAGGTGCTGTTCCTCCACTTGCCAAAAGTATAACTGTAGCAGTATCGTTGCCGCAGGGAGGATTGTTGGTGTAAGAAGCTATAACTTTAAGCGAGTCCGGCTCTGAAACATCTGTAAATCCGGTTGCCGGCCCACATCCGTTAGCGTCAAACACACTCCAGGCATAACCGGTTCCGGCCAGAATACCTGTAAAAACTCCATTTCCAATCTGGGTTATTCCGTTAAAGGTAAATGTATATGGTGTTGCGCCATCGAAAGCATTAATTGTAACTGTCGCAGTTTCTCCGGCACATAGTATCGGACTGGTAACAGAAACAACTGCGGCAGGAATTGCTGGCGTTGTAACATCGAGTGTATCAGATACAGGTCCGCAGCCATTGGCATCAATTACACTCCATATATACCCGGTTCCGGCAGGAATACCTGTGAAAATTCCATTTCCTACCTGTACTACACCATTAAAAGTATAAGTATATGGTATGGTTCCACCGCTGGCCAATATAATAACCGAAGCTGTTCCTCCTATGCATGGAGCTGGATTCAGAATTATAGCAGTTGCAAGTATTGTGGCAGATCCGGTAATGTTGAGAGTATCTGTTACGGGCAGGCATCCGTTAGCATCAGTAACACTCCATATATAGCCTGTTCCAACAGGTATCGATGCAAAAACACCATTCCCTGCCTGGGTTACACCGTTAAAAGTATAGATATATGGGCTTGTGCCACCACTTGCCACAAGGGTAACTGTTGCAGTTCCGCTGTTGCATGGGGGATTGTTAACAAAAGTAGCTGATGCAGTAAGAATGGCTGGCTCAGTTATATCAATTGTATTGGTTACTGGTCCGCATCCGTTGGCATCCGTAACACTCCATATATATCCGGTTCCGGCAGTAACAGTGGTGAAAACGCTGTCGCCAACCTGAGTTATACCATTAAAAGTATATGTATACGGAGCTGTTCCGTTGGCAGCATTTATAGAGACTGTTGCAGTTCCACCGGCACAAAGTACAGGACTTGTGATTGAAGCTGTTGCTGAAGGAATGGGAGGTGCTATCACATCAAGTGTGTCTGTAACAGGGTCGCATCCACCGGCATCAGTTACACTCCAGATATACCCGGTTCCAGCCGGAATACCTGTAAAAATACCGTTACCAACCTGAGTTACGCCATTAAAAACATATGTGAAAGGTGGGGTTCCTCCGGTTGCCTGTATACCCACAATAGCTGTTCCACCTATACATGGGGTTGGAAGCAATATGATAGCATTAGCTGTAAATGCATTAGTTTCGGTAACATTGATAGTTGAAGATACCGGGCCACATCCATTTGCATCATCAACGCTCCAACTATAGCCGGTTCCGGCAGGGATACCTGTAAATATTCCATTACCAATTTGTGTAACTCCGTTGAAGGTAAACGAATAGGGTGCTGTACCTCCAATAACCACAATTGTGACTGTGGCTGTACCACCTATACAAGCTATAGGTGTAGTAACTGATGCAGATGCTGCAATTGGGTTTGATCCTATAACATTAAGAGTTCCGGTAACAGGGCCACAACCATTTGCATCAACAACACTCCAGGTATAAGAGCTTCCAGCCGGAATGCCCGTAAAAATGCTATCCCCTATTTGTGTTATTCCATTAAAAGTATATGTAAAAGGAGCAATCCCGCTGGTAGTAGTAAAAGTGATAGTTGCGGTTTCGCCAAAACAAAGTATCGAAGTTGTTACAAAGGGTTCTACTACCGGTAAAGGAGGTTCGGTAACATCTATTGTTGAGCCTACCGGACCGCAGCCATTGGCATCGGTTACACTCCAGGCATAACCGGTACCTGCTGGAATTCCGGTGAAAACGCCATTTCCAACCTGGGTTATTCCGTTGAAAGTAAAAGTGTAAGGCTCGGCTCCACCTGCTGCCAAAATGGTTACGGTTACTGTTCCACCGGCGCAGAGCATCGGCACTGTAACTGAGGCTGTTGCTGCAGGAATCGGAGGTTCACTAACCGGAAGATTTCCGGTTACGGTACATCCATTGGCGTCGGTTACACTCCAGGCAATTGTATCGGCAGTTACGCCTGTAAAAATACCATTTCCTATTTGCATAACACCATTTAGTGTATATGTTAAAGGTGCTGTTCCGCCACTTGCTGAAATAAAAATAATAGCTGATCCGCCAATACAAGGTATTGGAAGTAAAACGAGTGCATTAGCTGTTATAGCCGCAGGTTCATTTACACTGAGTGTATCGCCTACTGGTCCGCAGCCATTAACATCGGTCACACTCCATGTATATGCATTGCCGGCTGGGACTCCAGTAAAAACACCATTTCCAATTTGAGTTATTCCGTTAAAAGTAAATGTGTAAGGAGCTGTTCCTCCAGTGGGAAGTATAGTAACGGTTGCGAAATCGCCTCCACAAAGTATCGGGCTTGTAATACTTGCTGTTGCTGCAAGAAGCGCCGCACCGGTTATATCCAGAGTTGAGGCAACAGGGCCACAGTTATTTGCATCATCAACGTTCCAGGCATATCCTGTTCCGGGAGCGACAGGAGTAAATACACCGTTCCCGATCTGGGTTACGCCGTTAAAAGTATATGTATAAGGTGCTGTTCCTCCAATTACCTGAAAAGTAACTGTTGCTGTATCGTTTCCACATGGACCGATGTTGACATATGATACTGATACTGCTAATAAAGGTGGTTCTGTTACATTTAATATACCTGTTACCGGACCACAACCACTAGCATCAATTACGCTCCAAACATAACCTGTCCCGGCTGTAACTCCGGAGAAAACGCCATTGTTAACCTGTGTAACCCCATTAAAAGTAAAGGTATAGGGAGGTGTTCCGAAATCGGCCAGAATTGTCACAGTAGCAAGTCCACCGGCACAAAGTATCGGACTAGTTACTGATGCTGATGCTGAAGGAATTTGTGGCTCAGTTACATCAAGGATTCCGGAATCAGGGTTACATCCGTTTGCATCAGTAACACTCCACACATATCCTGTTCCGGCAGGAATACCAGTAAAAATACCATTTCCTACCTGAGTTACACCATTAAATGTGAAACTATAAGGAAGTGTTCCGCCTGTAGCCGTAACAATAACAATAGCTGTAGCACCTATACAAGGTGGAGGAAGCAAAACTAGAGCAGCTCCGGCAATTGAATCAGGTTCAGGAACAATCAGCGATCCTGTTTCAGGGCCGCAACCATTGCTGTCAGTAACACTCCATGTATATCCGTTACCGGCAGCTATGGATGTAAAAACACCATCGCCTACCTGCGTAACTCCATTAAAAACAAAGGTATAAGGTGCAGTTCCGCCGGAAGCTGAAACTGTAATAGTTGCAGAGTCACCCGCACATGGGATAGGAGTAGTAACTGCAACATTTACAATAAGTGGAGGAAGTTCAATTATTACAGCATCTGCAGTAACAGGTCCGCATCCATTGGCATCCGTAACAGAAACTGTATAAGTTCCTGCACTTAATCCGGTTATTGCAGGAGTTGTTTGAACCGGAACAGTGTTCCAAACATAGGAATAAGGGGGAACACCGCCTGTTGCCTGCGCTGTAGCGCTTCCTGTACTTAGGCCGGCACAAATAATAGTATCATTAACTGTAACCTGAACAAAAACAGCTGAATCTGGTTCGGAAATATTCACGGTTAACGTATCGGTACAGCCATTTGCATCAATTGCGATAAGGGTATAAGTTGCAGCTGCAAGATTTGGGAATAAAGTTCCTGACTGCAGTGCTCCTCCATTTATACTAAACTGATAAGCTGGTGTGCCCCCGTTTGCTGCAACTGTAATTGAACCGGTTGCTTCGCCTAAACAGGCAACATTAACAGTATCAATCACTGAGAGGATAAGTGGATTTGAGGGTTGCAACACAATTGCTGTGGCAGAATCAGAGCAGCCGTCTGCATCAGTTACTACTACGGTATAGGTTCCGGCAAGAAGATTCAGTATCGTCTGCGAAGTTTGAACCGGGAAAGTATTCCATACAAAAGTGAATGGTGGCGATCCTCCGGTAACCGAAACAGTAGCTGAACCATCATCACCCCCGAAACAACTAACCGGAGTGCTTGATGTATTAACAATCATCGGATCTTGCCTGATAACTTCAACAAGCTGTTCACATGCATATGAGTTACCATTTATATCAACAACAGTCCATAAAACTGGTGTTACTCCAGCCGGAAACTGAGCCGGTGCATCGCTGGTGAGACTGAATATTCCACAGTTGTCATCAACTAGCACTGGTGGACCAAGCGCTATAGTATCGGTTAAGGATGCACAGTTTGGTATTAAAAATGTAGCATCATCCGGACAAATCATGGAAGGATTTTCGCTGTCGTACACAGTAACTGTATAACTGCAGGTATCCGATAATCCTTCAGCATCAACAACCATATACGTAATAGTTGAAACTCCGGTAACAAAATCATAATTGGAGAGATAATTGATTCCCGTGGGTGGCGATACAGCTGTATTAGCACCTGTCATGCTCCAGGTGAGGGAAACAATATTCCCATCCTGATCAAATATGGTGGCAGCCAGATCGTCAACCTGGGCCCCGCAAACAGTAATATCTGATCCTGATGTAATATTTCCCGGACAGCTGACTGTTGGCGCATAACTTACCGGTAAAATAGTAATATTCACTATTGCAGTATCACAACTTCCCGAAGCATCACATACTTGGTAAATAAAACTGTCATTCCCGTTTACATTCGGGTTTGGGGTATAGGTCACTGTTCCATCAGGATTTAAAACCACATTACCTTGTGATGGCAAAGAAACAACTGATACAGGCGTTCCTGCCAAAGGCCCGTTGCAGCCGTAATAATCATTTACTAAAACAGGAATAATTACTGGTGTATTTTCTTCAATTGTAACAGCATTCGGTCGGGCAAGTGGCCCATCATAAGCTACAACCTGAAAATTATCAATAAACAAGCGCCCATCACCTGCACCTCCGGCTCCATTGCTGGCGAATAAACGAATAAAAAGTTCAGAACGGTTATTAATCAAATCTACTGTCGACCAATCAACTACTTTTTCATACCATGTTCCTGATGAAAGTAAGGTCATGGAACCGTTAACTGTATAGCTAAAAGGATCAGTACTATATGAAAAATTAATGGTTTGAGCAGCACGGTTTCCTCTCCGGGCCTGCACATAGAGTTTAAACTTGCGGTATTTGTATAAACTATCACCACTCAGATGAAACTGAAAATAACGTTGATTGGTAAAGTTCGATGGATCCATGTATATAGCAGGAACTCCAATAACATTATTAACATACGCCAGGGCGCCGGATGAAATGCCTTGACTAAGATCAATAAAAAACGGTTCAGAAGAGGTTGCTTCACAAGTAATTCCCGATGCACTTTGGTTCGGACTTATCGGATATGCGGTGGCTCCAACAAAATTATAATTCACCAGAAGTATACCCGCCGTTATTGAAACTGTTTGATTACAGGAACTGATATTCCCGTTCAAATCAGTAACTGACCATGCGATTGTAGTAAGGCCTGAGGGATAAGGATCGGTGACAGCAAGCCCGTCGCTCCTGATGCCTGTAAGCGAGCCCGGAACAATTCCACAATTATCGCTAACTGTTGGGGGTACTATTAATATGTTGGCAGTGCAACTATTTTCGGCATAGGTAGCCTTAATATTTGCCGCACATGTTAACACCGGCATTTGTGTATCAGTAACTGTTACTACAAAATTGCAAGTCACGGTATTTCCTGCTGCATCAGTAACAATATAAAACATTGTAGTATTTCCTGAATTAAAAGTATATGCATTCGGATTATTAATGCCGGTTGCAGGTGACGAAGCGTTTGTTGCGCCAGCCATGGCCCATGTAATGGAAACAATATCATTGTCGGGATCGGAATAGATAAGGGCAATGCCACTAACAAGTGCAGTACATAATCCTGGTTCGGCTACAGCAGACTTATTTCCCGGACATGTGATAACCGGTGGTGCCGGAAGTGCGCCCGAAAAAACAGAATAAGGTTGAGAAACTGAATTCGATAACCATTGTTTTGATAAACCAGCGAAGGCAAAATGATATCTGTGAAATGAATTTGCTTTATATGCAGCCATATCATCAGATGAAGTGCCGGCCCCCACAATTGCCGGGTCTGGTGAGTTTAATGCTTTGGCATACAAAAACGGATTTGCCGTTGAAGAATTATAAAACAAGAAAGACATCAGTAGAAAAATCATTCCGAATGCCTTCGCAAAGATCCGGATATATAAAGATTTTTTCATGTTAGTATTTATTTTAAGGTCATATGTCATTCGCCAAAATTGAGAACATTATTAGTTTGATCAGGTGTTGTTACAATGTCAGCGTTTTCATATTATTATCACTTTTTTCATTAAAAATCCAAAAACTGTAATTAAATGCCCGGTATTTATCCGGATCGATATATTTCATACTCTTCAATATTGCAGGCTAGCGAGTTATGATTATGCTGAAATATCATCGGTTAAACGTTTTCTCTAACTGACTTTAAATCATAGTGCAAGTTATTACAAAAAAAAGCCAGCATTAGGTGAGCGGAAATAAGTTATTAAACGATTTATTAACAATCATATATCTGTATATCAATTAATTAGATGCTTTTTAAAGACCCTCGATTTGAGGCCACTAACTTAGGTGAACTGCATATTTTAATATAAGATCATCGGAACATTTATCAAAGCGAAGTAAAAAAAGATAATTAACCAACCATTGCACATACCTGTATTAGTTATTAGTTACCCGGATATAAAAATCAAATCCGGCTGAATATAAATCATCATTAAATCCCATATTTGAAAGGGGCCTTTATATCCGAATAAGTTAAAAAAAAATAAATATTACAATGGTTCTAACCTGAAGTATTGGATAAAACAGAAAATTCACTACATTTGCATTAATAAAAAAATCATATTATCAAAAACAAACTAAAAATATATCGTAAACTGCATAAAATCTACAATACAAGCGGTGATTCCGATTAAAATTCATTTAATTCCTAATAAAAATCAAATGTTATGAAAACAAAACTCTTTTTAGCTTTAGGGCTTACAGTTATTATGCTGGGATCCTCCTGCGTTAGTCAGAAAAAATACAAGGCACAGGTTGCCAGTTTCGAAACATTGAATTCGCAATATACCAAGAAACAGAACGACCTCAATGCCTGCGAAACAGCCAAGGCCAATTACCTGAAACAGATAGAAGACCTGAACAGGCAAATTGCCGATATGAACAAGGAACAATCCTACCTGAAAAGCAACAACACAGTTGTGCTGAACCAGTTAGAAGCACTTTCAGTAATTTCGAGTTCGCAAGCTGAAAGTATTAAAAAATCGATGGACAACCTTGGCATGAAAGATGCTTACATCCAGGGGTTGCAAACATCACTTGCTCAAAAAGATTCGCTGAATATGGCCTTGGTTATGAATCTTAAAGGCGCTATCGGTAACATGGAAGATCAGGATATCAATATAAAAGTTGATAAAGGGGTTGTATTTATCGATATTTCTGATAAACTTTTATTTAAAAGCGGGAGCTACGTTGTAACCGATAAAGCTAAGGAGGTGCTCGGAAAAGTAGCATTGGTTCTGAAAAATCAACCAAATATGGAATTTATGGTTGAAGGACATACGGATAATGTTCCTTTCAAACGCGGCGATCTGGTTGACAACTGGGATTTAAGCGTAAAACGTTCAACCACCATTGTTCGTCTTCTTCAAACACAATACGGTCTTGATCCTGCATCAATTATTGCAGCCGGACGCAGTGAATATCAGCCATTGGCTTCGAACAGCACTTCAGAAGGAAAAGCAGCAAACCGTCGTACCCGTATCGTTATTCTCCCGCAGCTCGACCAGTTCTTTAAACTTCTCGAAAAGAAATAATCCCCGGCTTCGTGGTTACTATTTTCATTGTAACCGGAACTCGTGAAATTAAAAATCCCGGAGTATATCTGTCTTTTATCTGACAGAGATAAGCTCCGGGATTTTTTTGCATCCAAACTATCCGGTTTTGCTAAAGAACTATTTTCCGGCTATTAATTTTTATGTTTATCTGCATTATGACAGCAGGTTTCAGCGGTACAATGCTCAGGCTTTTCGACTACCAGCACCACACTGAAAATCCCTTCATCCGAATTAATATCATTATATTTTCTGATCCCTTCTGCATCCAGGTATTTCTCCAATAACTCATCGGGCAGTTTAACTTTATTTACTTCAACTATTCCACCCTGTGCAAAACCAGTTTTTCTGAAGTAATTCATAAAAGCATCCACTTTTTCGGCACCAGAAATACAACCTGCAAAAGCCGATGCTTCTTTACGGAGATCATCAGGAATATCCTCAAGAATCACAAAATCCGACACACACACATACCCGTTATGTTTAACAACACGGTACATTTCGTCAGCAACCTTTTGCTTATTGGTTTGCAGATTGAAAACGCAGGTCGAATAAATAACATCGGCATATTCGTCGGGTACAGGAGCTGCTTCAATATCACCCAATCTGAATTCCACATTATTAACTTTCACTGAATCAAGCAATCCGCGTGCAGTTTCAATATTTTGTTCCGATTTATCGATACCTATTACTTTACCTGTATTACCTACAATACTGGCTAAAGAAATGGATTCGTTGCCCGTTCCTGATCCGAATTCGACAACGCGATCGCCTTCCTGTAAAAGTTGGAAACGCGATGGAAGATCAGGATTTATTTCGGAATTTTCGTCAATGCCCTCTGCGCTGCCTGAATGTGAGCCACAACCTCCTGAACCGCAACCACAAGCACTGTTTTTAACTTTGTCGGTATTTTCAATTGTTTTTTGTTCTGTCTCCATATGTTGTATTTTTTGTTTTATTGATGTTTATATACTGAAGTAACCTTTTCAACTTTAAGTTAACACTTGTTTGCGATTAAGGTTTTGCAATCCCGAATATTTAATTTCTATATACGTCCGCTTTCTATCCTGAACTTTCAAAAATAAATGAGAATTTCACGGTCTTACTAATTGTAAAGGAATTAATAAATTCCTGAAAAAATTAAGCAAATCATGAGGATTGAAAATACTCAAAATCTGAAGATTCTAATAATTATTATTCAAGATTTTGAAGCTAAAGAGCCACCAATAAGTCCTATAGCTGTTATGACTATTAAAAATCCTTAAAATAAGCAAGTGGTATGCTTCAATCCTTTAACTTTGCACGAAAATTCTTAAACCATGCTTCGCAATCTTTTAGCCTTTGCTTTTTTACTCATCATTATAGCTTCATGTGATACTGATACAACCGATTATGGCCCTATCGATAAAAAAATAATTGAAGACTACCTGGCTGATAGCAACCTTAAAGCTCAATCAACCGCATCAGGATTATATTATATTATCGAAAAACAAGGCGGAGCTAATGCCCCTACAATCAACTCTATTGTTGTAGCAAACTATAAAGGTTATCTGACTGACGGAACTGTGTTTGATGAATCAAAAAAAGGAAGTCCCGTCTCATTAGCCCTTAAATCGGTAATTGCCGGATGGCAGGAAGGTTTACAGTTGATAGGTGTTAAAGGTAAAATAAAACTTCTGGTTCCTTCATCATTAGGGTATGGTTCATCCGGAAAAGGTGCTGTTCCGGCTAATGCTGTATTGATATTTGATATTGAACTGGTAGAATTCTATTAGGATAAATGAACGACCGGAACCATGATAATTCTTCACTTGATTTCGGACAATCGTACCGGAAAGCTGCTGATTATTGTTCCAGTCAGGACCGCTGCAACAGCGAAATCCGTTATAAACTGAAATACTGGAATATCGACAAGCGTTTTATTGATGATATCATCAGTAAACTTACTGAAGAAGGGTTTCTGAACGAAAAACGCTTCGCTGTCAATTATGCCGGTGGGAAATTCAGAATGAACGGCTGGGGCAAAATTAAAATTACTTCTGAGCTTAAAATGAGAGGCATTCCTACGGAATATTTACAGGAAGCACTTGCTGCAATTGATGAAAATGATTATATGTTGTATCTGAAAGAGATACTTCTGAAAAAAATGAAACAACTCGGCAGCAATTCACCAGCTAACAGGCAGAAAGCAATATTTTTCGCCGCATCACGCGGTTTTGAACCCTTTCATGTTTCATCACTTTTAAAAAACAACGATTTACTCGATTCGTAATTACAATTTACCAATATGATAAACATTGAAACCCTTAAAGAACTATCAAAGCGACTCGAAGCGCTGAGGAGGTTCCTTTGACGTGGAAACCAAGCTTGAACTCATCGCCGACGAAGAAAAAATAACTCTCGCACCGGGTTTCTGGGACGATCCTAAAAAAGCAGAAGCCGTTCTCAAATCAATACAGGAAAAGAAAAGCTGGACCAATGCATATTCCGAAGCCGAAGTTTCGCTGGCCGACCTAAATGTGTTGTTTGAGTTTTTTCAGGCTAACGAAGCCACTGAAGAGGAAGTAGAAGAACATTACGCGAAAACCAAAGCACTTTTCGACCATCTCGAATTCCGAAACATGCTCCGGAACGAGGAAGACGGACTGAGCGCCATCCTTCAGATTAATTCGGGAGCAGGCGGTACCGAAAGCCAGGACTGGGCTCAAATGCTTATGCGTATGTATATCCGCTGGTCCGAACGGAATAATTATAAAGTAAGGGAACTCGATTTAAATGAAGGCGATGGAGCAGGTATAAAATCCGTTTCAATTGAAATAGAAGGCGACCATGCTTTCGGCTATCTGAAAGGCGAAAACGGTGTTCACCGCCTGGTTCGCCTCTCTCCTTTCGATTCGGCTAACCGCCGCCATACTTCGTTTGCTTCAGTTTATGTATATCCCGTTGTTGACGATAATATTGACATTCAGCTCAACCAAGCTGATTTAAGCTGGGATACTTTCCGCAGCAGCGGTCCGGGAGGGCAAAATGTAAATAAAGTAGAAACAGCAGTACGACTGTATCATGCGCCTTCGGGGATTGTAGTCGAATGCCAGGTTACCCGCTCGCAGCAACAAAACCGTGATAAAGCAATACAGATGCTTAAATCGCAGCTTTACGAAATTGAACTCCGTAAGAAAAAAGAAGCACAAGCCGAAATTGAAGGTAACAAGAAAAAAATTGAATGGGGATCGCAAATCCGTAATTATGTGCTTCATCCATACAAAATGGTTAAAGATATACGCACCGGACACGAGACTTCCAATGCTTTTGAAGTACTCGACGGCGATTTGAACGAATTCATCAAATCGTACCTGATGGAATTTGGCAGAAACGAAATGTAATTCACTGATTCAGGAATTTCTGTTTTTTTACGAACTAACAGTAAACGGTACTTAAGGAAACAGAATTTATACATGGCCATCAGAAATCTCTTTTTCTGATTTTTGACTGCTTTTTATCTTTCTTTACAACCATAAATATTCATATTTTCAGGAAAGAAATTCTTTCAATTTACTGAATAAAAGTTTCCCTATCTTTGAGAAGAAATCCACTCTTTCAGATAAAACATATGATAACAATTTACCACAACCCCAAATGCCGTAAGTCACGTGCCGGCCTGCAATACCTTCAGGAAAAAGGTCTTGAACATACCGTTGTTGAATACCTTAAAACCCCTTTTACGCGCGAAAAGTTTAAAGAGCTGCTGATGAAACTCAACATGCGCCCGTTCGAAATTGTGCGTACACAGGAAGATGAGTATAAAGAAAAACTGAAAGGTAAAAATTTTACCGACGAAGAGTGGATAACAATCATCCTCGAAAACCCAAAATTAATCCAACGCCCAATAGTTGTACGAAATCATAAAGCAGTGCTGGCACAACCGGCCGATGAAATTGAACGCTTATTCTAGTGTTTCACTTTAAGACAAGTGACAATTTCTTACTTCTTTTTTATTCCGGAATTCCCCGGAAACATTAACGATTTATAAAATACTAAACTCATAAATCATGAAAACCCGCATCGAAAAAGACACTATGGGATCGGTAGAAGTTCCTGCCGATAAATACTGGGGCGCACAAACACAGCGTTCGAAAGACAATTTCCGCATTGGCGATGGACATATGCCTATTGAGATTATCAGGGCATTTGCTATTTTGAAAAAAGCCGCAGCCCTCACTAACCGCGACCTGGGGGTTTTATCTGCTGATAAATGCGAACTGATTGGAAAGGCTTGCGACGAAATATATCAGGGGAAACTGGATGATCAGTTCCCGCTGGTTGTATGGCAAACCGGTTCGGGCACACAAAGTAACATGAATGTGAATGAAGTAGTTAGCAACCGTGGTCATGTAATTGCAGGCGGAATACTTGGCGAAGGTAAAAGTCCTTTGCATCCGAATGACGATGTAAACAAATCGCAGAGCAGCAACGACACTTTCCCAACGGCCATGTCGATTGCAGCCTATAAAATGATAACGGAAATAACACTTCCCGGTGTTCAGAAATTACGTGAAACGCTCAACGCTAAGGCTAAAGAATTTGCAGGCATAGTTAAAATTGGTCGCACTCATCTAATGGATGCTACTCCGCTAACCCTTGGGCAGGAGTTTTCGGGCTATGTTTCGCAACTCGATCATGGAATCAGAGCCATAAAAAATACACTTCCTCACCTTGCCGAACTTGCTCTGGGAGGCACCGCTGTAGGAACGGGAATTAATACACCAAAAGGATACGATGTAAAAGTAGCTGAGCATATTGCTTCGTTAACTGGTTTGCCATTTGTTACCGCCGAAAATAAATTTGAAGCTCTATCGAGTCACGATAATATCATGGAAGCATCAGGTGCTATTAAAACACTCGCTACCAGCCTTATGCATATTTCAAGCAATATCCGTTTACTTGCTTCCGGTCCGCGGTGTGGCATCGGCGAGCTTCATCTTCCGGAAAACGAACCCGGCTCGTCCATTATGCCGGGAAAAGTAAATCCAACTCAAAACGAATCGCTTACCATGGTTTGCGCGCAGGTAATCGGATGCGATGCAGCCATCACTGTTGCTAACACCCATGGCCATTTTCAGTTAAATGTTTTCAAACCTGTAATTATTTATAATTTCCTGATGGCAGCAAGGCTGATAGGCGATGCAAGTGTTTCGTTTAACGATAACTGTGCAGTCGGCATTGAAGCCAATCTCGCATTCATTGGTAAAAATCTCGAAAATTCACTTATGCTGGTCACCGCACTCAACACACATATTGGTTACGAAAATGCTGCCAAGATTGCCAAAAAAGCACATCACGAAGGCACAACATTACGCGAAGCAGCTATGTCGCTTGGATTAGTAACCGACGCACAATTCAGCGAATGGGTTGATCCTACTAAAATGATTGGATAAACGCCTCTCAAACAATTTCTTATAATGCCCTTAGCCATTCATTTTGCTAAGGGTTTTTTGTTTGGGAAGAATGTGTAACTTAATAGGGAAAAATACCATTGCAATGATAATTGGGTTACCTTTGTACCCTATATCAAAACAAACGCAGGAATGTAAAATTCAGCATAATTTACGATCATTAAAACAGGGCAACCTATGATTCAGACTATTAAAATAGGCACGCTTAAGTGGCATTATATTGAAGATCCATCTGACGAGGATCTCGGATTTCTGAAAGATAACTTTCATTTCCACCCTCTCGATATTGAAGATTGCCGGAGTGTGAATCAACGACCTAAGATCGATATTTACGATGACTATTACTTCCTTATCCTACATTTTCCACATTACGACCGCTGGAACCGTTTCCTGAAAACTAAAGAAGTAAAAATTTTCTGGGGCGAAGATTATATTATCACAATAGGAAAACCGCATTGGGTTGTAAGCAGCCTGTTCAACAGCGCCAAAGAAAAAAGCGATCCTTACGAAATATTGCAGGCCGGAACTTCGGATGCTTTACTTTACAAAGTTCTTGAAAAACTGATGCAGGAAACACTTTCACTCATTAGCAAATTAGGTATAGAACTCGAACTGATCAACCGCGAACTTTTTGGTAAAAAAGCGGAAAAAACCATTGAGCGTATTTCGCTAACCCGCCGGAATATGATACTACTCAACACTATTTTCAAGCCGCAGCTGAGGCTGTTCCAGAAATTCGAATCCGGCCAGATTGAAGGTTATGCCGAAAATATGGAGGAATACTGGGGAAATATCCTCGACTATTACCAGAAAATGTGGGATATGATTGAAGATTATGAAGAGCTGATCGAAGGCCTTTCAAAAACCTTCGATTCCATGCAGAGCAACCGCACCAACGAAATTATGAAAGCGCTCACCCTTATTTCGTCCATTTTGCTGCCTCTCACTTTTATCGCCAGCCTCTACGGTATGAATGTGAAATTGCCTTTCGGAAACGAAAACGCTATGTTCTGGATGTTGATGGGAGCTATGGTATTGATTTCAGCTGGTTTTATTTATATGTTTAAAGTGAAGAAGTGGATGTAATGCCACATTTATAGTAACGAATCTTTTTCTTCCTGAAATTTCTCCATTTTCGGATTCATAATCTCTCCGGGACTCATAATTCCTTCCTGTCTGCGTATCGATTCTTCATGTACAAGCTGCAACATCTGAAGCAGGAATTCGCGGTCGAGCCCAATGCGTGAACCAAGGTTGAGCCGGTCGAAAATAATATCACTCCAGCGGCGAATTTGCAAAATTGTGATATTGTTTTCCTTTTTATATTGCCCGATTTCGTCCACTATTTTCATGCGGCGGCTCAAAATATCGAGCAATTCCGCATCCATTTTATCAATTTCGCGGCGAAGCATTTCGAGCTTGGTTTCAAATTCCTTATTCCCTGTAGTCTGTCTAACGATAAGAGAACCTAAAAGTGTTTCCAGATCGAAAGGCGTAATCTGCTGATTGGCATCGGTTAAGGCGTGATCAGGATCAATATGTGATTCTATCATTAAACCAGCCATCTCGAGATCCAGTGCTTTTTGACTTACCTGTAGCAACAAATCGCGGCGACCGCAGATATGGCTTGGGTCGCAGATTACAGGCAAATCCGGAATCTGTCGCTGTAGTTCGATCGGTATTTCCCACATCGGCTGATTGCGGTATAAGGCATGGCGATAATAATAAAAACCACGGTGAATGGCTGCAAGTTTTCTGATGCCAGCCTGGTTAAGCCTTTCGAGTGCTCCCAGCCAAAGCGAAATATCGGGGTTCAGCGGATTTTTAACCATAACCGGAATATCAACGCCTTTCAGCACTTCCGATAACTCCTGAACCGAAAACGGATTAACAACCGTTCGGGCACCAAGCCAAAGTATATCCACATTATTTTTCAGGCAGGCTTCCACATGTTCGGGGCGTGCAACTTCTACAGCAGTAAGAAGCCCGGTTTCCTGCTGAACATCTTTAAGCCATTGCAGTCCAACTTCGCCAACACCTTCAAACGCCGAGGGTCTTGTCCGCGGTTTCCATAATCCGGCCCTGAAAACTCTTACCTGGGGAATAGCTGCCAGTTTTAGGGCTACATCCATAACCTGAGTATACGATTCGGCACTGCACGGTCCGCTTATCACCAGAGGGGAACTTCCTTTTGGTATCCAATCACTGAGTGGAATTATATCTAATTGTTTCTCCATAATATTGATTGGGTAAAAGTAATCAAAACATACTTCCTAAAGTTTGCCGGGCATTACAGATTTATAAAATGTTGCTTTTACCATGAACAAGAATCACCGGTAGATTTCTGAATATTTACTTACCTTTGCACATTGGCACAATAATAAAACCCCAAACATCTAATTATAAAGCATTTATGTCGGAATCGAAAAGAACGAAAATAGTTGATCTCCTTAAAACACCCGAAAAAACAGGTATAGGAAACATTGTAACAATAAAAGGCTGGGTTCGCACCAAACGCGGAAATAAGAATGTTGCTTTTATTGCGCTCAACGATGGTTCAATTATTCACAGCATACAAGTGGTGGTTGATCTAGCAAATTTTGATGAAGAAATTCTGAAACAAATAAATACCGGTGCTTGCATATCGGTTACCGGAACTTTGGTCGAATCGCCCGGAGCCGGACAATCGGTGGAAATGCATGCCGATCATATTGAAGTTTACGGCAGCGCTGACCCGGAAACATATCCATTACAAAAAAAAGGACATACTCTCGAATTTCTGCGCGAAATTGCTCACCTCAGGCCACGCACCAATACATTTGGAGCTGTATTGCGTATCAGGCACAACATGGCTTTTGCTGTTCATAAATATTTTAACGACAAAGGCTTTTATTATATACACACACCCATTATAACAGGTTCCGATGCCGAAGGTGCCGGTGCAATGTTTAAAGTAACAACGCTCGATCTGAATAATTTGCCTAAAAACGAAACCGGTGATATTGACTATTCACAGGACTTTTTTGGCAAAAGCACAAATCTTACTGTTTCGGGTCAGCTAAATGGGGAACTGGCAGCAATGGCCTTGTCCGAAATTTACACGTTCGGGCCTACTTTCAGAGCCGAAAACAGCAATACTCCACGCCACCTTGCTGAGTTCTGGATGATTGAACCCGAAATGGCATTTTACGATATTGTTGACAACATGGATCTTGCCGAAGATTTCCTGAAATATCTTATCCGTTATGCCATTGAAAATTGTTACGACGATCTCGAATTCCTACAGAAAATGTACGACAACGAACTGATCGAACGCCTTAATTTTGTGGTAAATAACGATTTCGAACGACTGTCCTACACCCGTGCCATAGAAATACTGCTGGCATCAGGACAAAAATTCGAATTCCCTGTCGAATGGGGCGTTGACTTACAATCGGAACACGAACGTTTCCTGGTCGAAAAAGTTTTTTTGAAACCCGTTATCCTTACCGATTATCCTAAGGAAATAAAAGCATTTTATATGAAACAGAATGAGGATGGCAAAACTGTAAGAGCCATGGACGTTCTTTTTCCACGCATAGGCGAAATAATAGGCGGATCGCAACGCGAAGAAAATTATGATAAACTGATTGCACGCATACACGAACTTCACATCCCTGAAAAGGATATGTGGTGGTATCTCGAAACCCGTAAATTTGGTACAGCACCTCATGCCGGCTTCGGATTGGGTTTCGAAAGGCTGATGCTTTTTGTAACCGGAATGCTAAATATCCGCGATGTGATTCCTTTTCCCCGCACTCCTATGACTGCTGATTTTTAAGCCTGTAAAATGACTTTTTATAACTTGCACCATTAATCAAATAGACCTACCTTTGGAATAAAGTAAATACCCTTACCCTAATACAATTATGCTTAATCAACGCCTTCAACAGAAATTATTACAAAAGCTCTCCCCTCAGCAGATATTGCTGATGAAACTTTTGCAGATTCCTTCGATGGCTCTTGAACAACGCATCAAACAGGAAATTGAGGAAAATCCGGTTCTGGAAATAGATGACGAGTACGATCAGGAAAAAGAGAGTGAAAATGACGATTTTGATGATCCGAATAAGGACAGCAATGATGATCAGCGAAGTAATGATGTTGACATTAACGACTACCTGAGTGATGATGATGTTCCCTCCTACAGGTTAAATGCGGGTAACACATCAGCCAGCGACGAACACAAAGAAATACCGATGGTTGCCGATACAGGATTTCATGAATCACTGTTAACCCAGCTCGATCTTAAAGAATTTCCTTCACAGAAAAGAATAATAGGAACTACAATTATTGGCAATCTTGATGAAGCTGGCTACCTGCAACGCGATTTAAATGCTATGATCGACGATCTTGCATTTACACAGAGCGTTACAACCAACCTCGAAGAAATTGAGTTTATGCTCAAGGTTGTTCAGAGTTTTGAACCCGCCGGAGTTGCTGCCCGAAGTCTGCAGGAATGCCTTATACTCCAGTTGAAGAGACTTGACATATCGCCATCAGTAAAACTGGCAATAATTATACTCGACCGTTGCTTTGAGGATTTCACAAAGAAACATTACGACAAAATCATGAAACGCACCCATTCGGAAGAAGACGATCTGAGGGATGCAATAAACGAAATATTAAAACTCAATCCGAAACCGGGCAGTGCGTTCAGTCCGTCAACTGCAGGCAATCAATATGTAATTCCTGATTTCATTGTCGATAATAAAGATGGAATTCTGGAACTTACACTCAATCAGCGCAACATGCCTGAACTCAAGTTGAGCCGCACTTATACGGATATGCTTGAAACATACGGCGAGAATAAACACCGGAAAGAGAAAAACGATTCGCAACGTGATGCTGTAATCTTTATTAAACAAAAAATTGATTCGGCCCGTTGGTTCATCGAAGCAATAAAACAAAGGCAGGATACTCTTTACGTGACCATGAGTGCAATTATGGATTACCAGCAAAAGTATTTCCTCGAAGGTGACGAAACCTTGCTGCGGCCAATGATCCTGAAAGATATTGCCGAACGCGTGGGGCTCGATATTTCGACTATTTCGCGTGTAGCCAACAGCAAATACGTTCAAACTCCTTTCGGGACTTTCCTACTGAAAAGCTTTTTCTCAGAGTCGATACAAAATGACCAGGGTGAAGAAATCTCCACCAGGGAAATTAAAAAAATTCTTGCCGATTGCATTGTAGCAGAGGATAAAAGCAAACCACTTACTGACGAGGAATTAACTGCTATCCTGAAACAAAAAGGCTACCCCATTGCCCGCCGCACTGTTGCAAAATACCGCGAACAACTTAATATTGCTGTTGCACGTCTGCGCAAAGTAATGTAATACCTGTCTGAACATAATTCCTCTGCAGTGATCAAAAAATCAACTTCCGGAACACACATCCTAATCTTCGTGCTTTAATTTGCATCAGGTTTATTTTTATTTATCCTTTCGAAATTCAGCTTTATGCTAAAGTTAAAACCCGGTAATTCGCAATTCGCACAATTTCTTTCAATTATCCTCCACCCCATGCTCATACCTGCTATGGTTACGCTGGCACTTATGCTGAGGACTGACCTTTATTCAATCGTTTTACCTGATTCGCTGAAATTCTGGTTTATATCAGTTGTAATTGTTTTTACAATTCTGATTCCTACGGCAGGAGTTTTTATTTTATTGAAATTTAAAGCAATATATTCAATTGAAATGAACGAGCGAAACGAGCGTACACTTCCGTTACTTATATCAAGTACTTCATTTATGGTACTTTTGTTTTCGCTGAAATCCACCGGAATCCCTTCGGTTTTTCTCTACATTTTATACTCCGCCACATTTGCTTTACTTGCCGGATTGTTAATAAACCTTGTGTATAAAATAAGCCTCCACACATTAGGATGGGGAGCTATTGCAGCTACTCTCACGGGCGTATCGATAAAACTGGGGATACCTTTACTAGCGCTTATTGTTATTTCGGTTCTATTATCAGGATTGGCAGGTTATGCCCGGTTAAAGCAGAATGCCCACAACCCAACCCAGGTTTATCTGGGGTATGTTGCAGGCATAAGCGTTATTGTTTTAATTTCTTTTCTGGGATGATCAGAAAGGTTTGAAAACCAAACCTACTGAAATTGGATATATCTCAGGACCCAGACCTTTTTCAAAAACAGGTGACAACTGATAAAATACAGAAGCCCCTAACCATTTATACCCGATAACGGCGTAAGGTCCATAATGAAAATTTTCAATGTTGCGGAGTCTGAGTGACTTTTCAACCACTTCATTTCCGCTGCCTTCCAAATCGCTACCTTTATATTTGGTATGCGCGTTCAGGCTCCACCCAACTTTAAAACCCAAAGTGCCGTGTATTTTACTGCTCGATTTATATTCAAAACCAAAAGGGATATCAACATAAGTTATTGAAAGTTTGCTCTTTTTCACATCAATGTTTTTACCATCTACCTTTCGGGGAACATTATAGAAATAAGAAACATCTTTATCGGCATAAAGCTCTTTCCCATAAAAATTGTACTCGCCGGTTCCTAAAAGTGCCTGGTTGTAAAAATTATGAGCACCAATTCCACCACCGATAAAAAAATTCATATGACCTTTTTTATCCATCGGAAATGCATAATGTATAAAAACATCAACACCTTGATTTATAGCCCTGGGATTAATTGAGTCGGGAACTTTCATCCAGAAATCATTAAAAACGCCAAAACCGAGGCTCAAACGCTTGCGTATGGATTCAGCTGATGGTTTTTGTGCAAATGTTGTGGCCGACAAAGCCATGAGAATGATAATTAAAGATATGTTGCGCTTCATGAGATATATTTTTTCGAAAGCAAAGATAAAGCAAAAAGCGGATTACATGCACCTTTCGGATTAAATGTGAGTGTTAAGAAATGCTAATACCGTTTTAGTAATTCCCTTTATCACTGATTTGAAACATGAAAGTACTTATAAAAATCGGATTACACGTTTTCTGATGTGCTATGTTAATAGCAATCAATTTAGTTTCCGAACACCTTTGTTACAGTGTTTGAAAGTAGTATATCGCTACAATTAATTTTTAAAGGTCTGTAAGTGAACTATAAATATATGTCTATTGTTCCATATTTTAACCATTTTAGTAATAACCAAAAGATAAAAATGTAAGGAGAATTCATTATGAGAACAAAACAGATTTTTGCAGTACTAGTATTTTTCGCTGGCTTCCTTTTCTTAGCAGGAGCGCAGACTAAGGCAACAAAAAGCGCGGCTGTTGATCATGAAGCCCTTGCTCAAAAACTTGTAAACCAGTGTGGAAATATCCAAGAAGGCGAAATTGTATTGGTTAGCGGCGGAGTGAATGACCTCGAATTACTGGAAAATATTGCAGTTAATGTGCGGAAGTTAGGTGCGTTTCCATTACTAACCATTGGAAGCGACCGAATGACACGGCTCATGTATACTGATGTTCCAACAAAATATGACACACAAACGCCCGAACTAAGTTTAAAACTATTAAATTTTGTTACAACTATGATAAGTGTGGATTATGGCGAAGCTCCCGGTTTACTTGCTGATATTGCACCCGAACGTTTTGTTACCATAGGTAAGACAAATGAATCTGTGGGTGAATTGATAATGAAACGTAATATAAAGGGGGTGAGCCTTGGAAACGGACTCTATCCTTCTGATGCCCTGGCAAAACAATTTGGTATAACCAAGGCCGAGTTATTGGCTGTTCGGAAAACTTGAAAAATGTATACCAGTTTTTCAAAAGAAAGTAATACTCTACAAAGAATTGAAGTGCAACAGATATTTTGAAAAACGATTTTAAAATTCAGACCCACACAGAGATTAAGTGTTCACCATATAACATTGCAAATAAGTGGCTTGCACATGTGAATGTGATCAATAAATGTCCCTTAATACTCACGTAATAAAAAAAATCCCCTCTAAATCGCAGATCTAAAGGGGAATTAACTGTAATATTGGTGGGCCCACCTGGACTTGAACCAGGGACCTACTGATTATGAGTCAGTTGCTCTAACCATCTGAGCTATAGGCCCTTTGTATTTAAAGTTGTATTTAACTTGGAAATACGGCTGCAAATTTACACTTTTGCAGTCAAATTAAAAGCCTGTTTTAAATATTTTTTTTATGCCTGAAATTCAATCTGTTAAAATAAAGAATATTATATTCGATTTGGGTGGTGTTCTGCTGAATATCAACCCGTTACTTTCGCTGATTGAATTCGCCAATATCAGTAAAACCGACCCCGAAGTACTCAAAAACAGGCTTACTTCGGACAGAGTGTTCGAAAAATTTGATACCGGAATACTCAGTCCCGACGAATTCAGGAACGAATTATGCCGGATTATGAACTACCATGCAAGTAATCCGGAAATTGACAATGCATGGAACATTCTCCTTCTCGACTTCCCTCCCGAACGTGTTGAATTGTTAAAACAGCTGAAATTAAATTACAGTATCTTCCTTTTGTCTAATACTAACATTATACATTTTTGGAAATATACTGCCGACTTTTACCAAAAGTATGGCATACAAATGGCTGATATGTTCGAAAAATTATTCCTTTCATACGAAATCGGGATTCACAAACCCGATGCCGGTATTTATACCCATGTGTTACAAAACGCGGAAATAAAAGCCGATGAAAGTGTATTTTTTGACGATTCGCCTGCAAATGTAGAAGCTGCCATAAAATTGGGAATGAGTGGAATACACATTACTAACGGTAAGGATGTTACTCAGTACTTTGATAAAGGAATTTTAAAATCACTCTGATCTGTTATAATCAGACAAGAGAGTTTATAAAATACAATTTCTGAAACTTATTGCAGATCGCGGCCATCATCTTTAAGCATACGGTAAATGGTGGTTTTGCCAATATTCAGTTTATCGGCAACCAATCGTACTTTGTTATCGTATTTATTCAGGTAATGGGTTATTATTATCTTGATATAATCGTCGAGTGAAGCTTCTTCATTGGCAAAATCAAGCACAGCGGTTGTATTGGGCAGCTTAACATCTTCAGCATGGATAGTATTTGTATTTGTCATTACAGCTGCAAGCTCAACTATTGCTTTTAACTCGCGCACATTACCAGGGAAAGGATATTTGCGGAATTTTTCCATAGCTTCCGCTGAAATTGTAAGTTTCGGCATGGTGTTTTTCGTGCAAAATTCGTCAACAAAATGCCTGGCAAGCAGAAAAATATCGTTTCCTCTCATCCGCAAAGGGGGTAGTTCTATAGGCAATCCAAGTAAACGGTAATACAAGTCCTCGCGGAAATTTCCTTTTTTAACTTCATCAAGTAAATTCTTATGCGTGGCAACAATCACGCGCACATCAAGCTTTATTGGTCTGTTTGCTCCTACCCGTACAACTTCCTCTTCCTGTAAAACGCGAAGCAGTTTAGCCTGCATATTCAGATCCATATCCCCAATTTCGTCGAGAAAAATGGTTCCGTGATTGGCTTCTTCGAACCTGCCGATACGTTGATTGTTAGCACCGGTAAATGAACCTTTTTCGTGGCCAAACATTTCACTTTCGATAAGCTCGCGTGGAATTGCAGTTACATTTACCGGCACAAAAGCTTTATTTTTTCTTTTCGAACCAAAATGTATTGCTTTGGCAACCAATTCTTTACCAGTGCCGGTTTCGCCATGAATTGAAACCGTAATATTGGTTTTTGTAGCTTTCTCAATCAACCTGAAAACACCGTTTATTGCCGGGCTATCTCCTCTGATAAGATTATTAAATTCATATTTCTTCCCAATTTCATCCTCCAGATTTGAAATACGCTGTTTCAGGTTAAAGTTCGATTTGATATTGCGCATTACCGTCCATATCCGGTCTTTCGTATCAGGATCCTTGAGTACATAATCGTAAACACCTTTTTTCAACAGCTCTACTGCGGTTGAAATATCCTGTTGACCCGAAACAATGATAACCGGCAACTCAGGATCAAACTCCCTGATGCGCTTCAACACATCAAAGCCACTCATATCGGGAAGATTGAAGTCGAGTGAGATTGCTGAAGGTCCTTTATATAGGTTTGCCAGCAATTCCTTTCCCGATGTAAATACCATTACTTCATAATCCGGATTTTGCGATAAATGATACGATAGGATTTTCGCATACATGAGATCATCCTCTACTACAAAAATTTTAAATGCATCCATAAAAGTGTCCTTTTCTAATATTCATTTCCTAAAAACGGAAAAGTAACAAAGTAAGTTAAAAATAAAGTACAATTCCCACAATGGGACATGTTTTTTCGTTTCAGGAAACCACTTCGCCTTTTGTACCATTTTAACAACGGATTGGCAGATTGGCAAATAGGGGAAGTTGCTTTATTACTACTGCGTTTTTTATGATTTATTTTTCTTTCAAATCACTTTAGAGTAAAATCACATTATGCTTATTTAGCGCACTTTAACAGCACATTGCCACCCTAAAAACCTTACAAGTGTGGTTTCAATTAAAAGTTCATGAAATGATAAATCTTTAATATTTCCTGATTTCAACTTTTATCAAAATTTTCTTTTTCGAAATTCGGATAAATAAAATTCTGGTTAATACTAGTTAATACAAATTTCGTGACAAAGTAAAAAAACGGGATAATTTTTTAACACATAGCCATTTACGCTAAATTCATCAGAATATCCTGGATTTCGGTAAAGTTGGTCCGGGTTAAAATTTCAAGCCTTATTTTTTTAAATCCAGGCAATCCTTTGAAATATCCGGCATAATGTTTCCTCATTTCAATAATTCCTTTGTGCCCGCCTTTTTTCTGAATAGCGAGTTCGAGATGAGCCAGACTAACAGCAATTCGTTCGGGCAAATCGGGTAATAAAGGTATTTCTCCACGACTGATAAATGCTTTTGCCTGGTCGAAAATCCATGGATTGCCAATAGCTGCCCGGCCTATCATAACCGCATCAATACCATATCGATTAAACATTTCCGCAGCTTTATACGCACTGTCGATGTCGCCGTTTCCGATAACCGGTATTTTCATCCTTTGATTGGCTTTAACTGCCCCAATCAGGGTCCAATCAGCTTCACCCGAATACATTTGTGCACGCGTACGTCCATGGATAGTCAAAGCCTGAATACCGACATCCTGCAAGCGCTCAGCCACATCAGTAATAACTTTGGTATTTTCGTCCCACCCAAGCCTCGTTTTCACTGTAACAGGCACTTTAACGGCATTAACAACCTCGCGGGTTATTGCCATCATAAGCGGAATATCATTCAGCAAAGCAGCTCCGGAACCCTTCATAGCAACTTTTCGTACCGGGCAACCGAAATTTATGTCAATAAGTTCCGGATTATTCTGTTCAGCCAATAAAGCAGCATTTCGCATGGCTTCCACATTGTTACCAAAAATTTGAATACCGATAGGTCTCTCCTTCTCTTCAAATATCATTTTAATACTGCTCTTCAAAGCGGATCGCACCAGTGCTTCCGACGAAACAAATTCAGTATAAACCATATCAGCTCCATGTTTCCGGCAGATAGAACGGAAAGCTGAGTCGGTAATATCTTCAAGCGGAGCAAGAAGAACGGGGTATTCGCCAAGGTTAGTTTTTCCAATAATCATCAACTTCTATTTCTTTTGCAAAAATAGCAACATTATGCATTGTGTGCCATTCAGGCTTATTCATTACTTTTGCCTCAAACCAAATTAGTATGCTCCGGGGCGCTTACAGTAATCTCAATAATTTCAGCAAGTTCATTCTCTTGCTGATACTTGTATTAAGTTTTCTGTTATTCTCCACTTTACTCGGAATACTTATGCTGGTTCCTTATTATGGCACAGATGTCATTAGTTTGCTATCAACACCCGATTTTTCCAATCCATCTGTAGTCAATGCCATGAAAGCGATTCAGATTATGAATATGGCCGGTGGATTGCTGTTTCCGGCTATTGTTTATTTATGGCTTTGTACACCCGATACCAACAGTTATGCGATTTTCAAAAAGCATGAATCTGTTTTACCAATTTTGCTTTCTGCCATTTTAATTGTGTTGGCGCAACCTCTTATCGGATTAGCGAATGAATTTAACAGTTACCTTACATTACCCGAAGGACTTTCTTCAATAGAAAACTGGATGAAAAAAGGGGAGGAAAGAGGAGCAATTCTTACAGAAGCATTTCTTGCAACGACCTCTTTATCAGGCTTGGCGGTTAATATTTTTATGATCGCAATATTGCCTGCATTTGCTGAAGAAATACTTTTCAGAGGAGTATTGGCAAACTTATTCAGAAGCATGACTCAAAATGTTCATCTGGCGGTTTTTCTTTCGTCGTTTATTTTTGCAGCTATACACCTGCAGTTTTACGGATTTCTGCCGCGATTTCTTTTAGGAATGGCACTTGGGTACCTTTTCTTTTGGAGTGGCAGCCTGTGGCTACCGATAGTAGCTCATTTCGCAAATAATTTCCTCTCAGTTATTATTGAATTCCTCTATCGCAAAGAGATTATATTAACTGATGCAGAAAATTTTGGAACAAATAATACTATGATTATAATTATTATCAGCGTTATAACAGTAACAGCAATACTTTACTATATTTACAGAATGTCCGATAATCGCCTTCACTCACCTGAAATTTAATTAACTTTCAGGTTGGTAAGCAAAACCATGTCAATGATCCGGTTTGCATTTCTTTTAAAGGTCGGAAACATTCACCAGGTTAAATCCATGCTCATTTTCTTATACTGATAAAAGGTGATCATTGTCCTTGTTTAAAGGCCATAAAAAAAGAGATTGCCTTTGACAGACAATCTCTTTTCTATATGTATTTGAATACTTTTACTCAGTAACTTTCCCTTTTTTACGGGTCGAATAATTGATTTTAAATGCACTGGCTTTACGAAGTTCCTGTTTTACATCGGTAACTACACCCATTTTGGTTTCGCCGTCCACTTTAAGTGAAGTGGTGAGCATTTTGCGGTCAGCCTCATTACGCGACTGGCGTTCGGCAGCTACAAAAGCCTGAATATCAGATACTGATGAAAACGAGTTGTTTAACTGAATACGCGACTCGTTACCATATTTCGATTGCACCGGTTGCCCGATATAGATAAAGCTCACCAAAGCTTTCTTTTCCAGTTTTTGTATTTCTGATGCCTGCGGTGGCCTAAGCTTCACTAAAAGCGTAACTTCACGAATGGTAGTAATTACCATAAAAAAGAACAGAAACATGAAAATAATATCCGACATGGAGCCGGTATTTATTCCGGGGATTTTACGTCCTCCGGCTTTCTTGAATCGTGCCATACTATTTCCCTCCTATATTTTCGGGTTCAGCCTCTGAAATTGCAACCGGTATTGCTTTGGAAATAGCATCGCTTTGAGTCCGGTCATTGAGATCAGAATATTTAACACCGAATTTCTGTTTTGACAAATCGTTACGAAGTTCGCTGATTGCAGCAGCCAGCTCATTTTGAACATTGATATATGTTTCGTAGGAAGTACCCCTGTCATTTTTGAGCGAGATAACGCCTTTGGAAACTTTTATTTTACCCAGTCCGGCGATTTCCTTTTCTTCCATTTCCGGAAGGTCTTCACTATTCTGTGGATTTAAAAGAAACAATTTGGCCGTTTCTTTCAGATCGCGGATATCGATAAATTTACCCTGCACAAGCAAAGCATTGCTTTTGCTGACAAGGACTTTAAGAACATTACGATCTTTAATATCAATATCAGGTGGCGGGTTATTAGGATCCAGTGGTGGCGGAAGTCTTCTGGTTATACCTTGATCTGTGTCAATTGACGATGTCAAAAGAAAGAAGGTAAGGAGCAGAAACGATATGTCCGCCATTGACCCTGTATTTAATTCAGGACTTATTCTTGCCATATCAATTATTATTTTATGGTTTATTTAAACCATCTTATAACCGAAGTATATATTGTTATGAGTACAAGGCCGGCCAAAATTATGTATGTTGAAATAATTCCGGCTCCAATAAGTTTTGAAGTCCCGGCCGATACATTCATTTTGGTATAGTATAACCCCTGATCGGCAGGAGAAATAATATAGGACAAAAGAATAACAGCGGCAAGAGCTGCAACCCCTATAAGTGCACCTTTGGCATTTTTGATATTCCCCTTAATAAGGGTAATTATCGGAAAAATGACAAGGGAACCTACAGCTATAAACAGCGCAAAATATGCTATGTATAGCCCAATATTGATGAAGCTATCCATATTTATTAGTTTTTAGCATTTTTGTTTTTAACCAGGATATCCATGAAGCTGATGGTTGAATCTTCCATGTTATTAACCAGTGATTCAACTTTTGACACCAGGTAGTTATAGATAACCTGAAGAATGATTGCAACAATAAGTCCGAATACGGTTGTGAGAAGAGCAACCTTCATACCGCCTGCTACAACGGTTGGTGAAATATCGCCTGCAGCTTCAATTGAATCAAAAGCTGTAACCATACCTACAACTGTACCGAGGAACCCGAGCATAGGAGCAAGTGCGATAAACAAAGTGATCCACGAAAGGTTGGTTTCGAGACGAGCCATCATAACACCACCATAGGAAATAACTGATTTCTCAACTATATCAATACCTTCATTGTAACGATCGAGCCCCTGGTAGAAAATAGAAGCAACAGGACCCCGTGTGTTTTTACATACCTCTTTTGCAGCACTGATACCATTTGTCTGAAGTTCGCTTTCAACTTTATTGAGTAATTTAGTGGTATTGGTAGTTGATAGATTCAGATAAATGATACGCTCAATACTTAAGCCTAAGCCAATAATAAGACAGATAAGAATTGGGAACATCCATGCAGCGCCTCCATCAATAAATTTTTTCTTCAGCACCTGGTGGAATGATTCGGATGTTTCAGCAGCAACTTCGGTAGTTTCGGTAACCGGAGCAACAGCCTCGTCAACCTGGGCAGCAGTATCGGTAGCTGCTGGTTGATCCTGCGCGAAAGCGAAATTCGACAAACCGATTGATAGCATTAAAGCTATTGACAAGAAGGCAATTACTTTTTTCATAGTGTCACTGTATTGATTTTTGATTTTTTAGTGATTTGATAAATTATGAATAAAATTCAAAGTGCGGAGAGGATGGGATTCGAACCCATGATACGCTTTTGGCGTATACACACTTTCCAGGCGTGCGCCATCGACCAACTCGGCCACCTCTCCAGTTTTTCAAATATTTTTTTTCGGTTTTATACCTTTTTAACGGGGCGCTAAGTTACAAAATTATTTTACAAACCCTTCCTTAAAGAATTTTATTAATAAAAAGGGCTAACTCCTTATGTATCATGTCAATCGAACGCACTCTGATGATTCAATTTTAAAAGCAGGAAAAACATGGTATAGAAATACAGAAAAAAGTATCAGATGAAGCAACATCTTTCGTAAAAATTGAAGCAGCTAATTTGAAATAATTAAAAAAAACCTGGCTATGCATGGTTAAAAGTCCAATGAATAATCAGCTTGATAAGCAGGCATTCTTAAAAACTGAGTTCTTCATTTCTCACTCATTACGACTCAGTCCCTTTTCCTATGAGGATTAAACTTATCAGAACTCACATACAAAAGCTCAATTGCAAATATCAGGGTAGTTCAGGATACTGAATTCCTGGATTGAAGCAGGATTTTTGACTGGTAATGTTTGAGCGAAATAAAAATGAAATAGATAAGGGCTGCAATATTTAATCCACTGAATAACAGGTATGTTTTTGGCAGTCCTAAGGAATGAGCTGATAGTCCGGTAATAAGCATCCCCAACCCTATTCCCAGGTCAAGACCCGAAAAAAGTGTTGAATTTGCAGCTCCTCTTCGCTGTGGAGTAACAAGATTATTCACCATTGCCTGAAAAGTAGGAAAAACGATGCCGCTGCCAAGCCCCAAAATAAAGCCAGCAGCTAAAAATGCAAACTTGTATATAACAAGCCCGAGCAGCAAATTTCCTATTGCAAGCAACAGGATTCCAACTATTGAAAGCACTGCGGGACCATTTCGATCAAAGATTTTACCCATATAAATCCGGGCTATTGTTATACCTGTAGCAAACACTATAAAAAACTCACCTGTTAGTCCAAGTCCGGTTTTAATAGCATAAAGTGAAATAAATGAAACAAGTCCGCCATAACTTATGTTGATTAATAAAAGGTTGAATGTAACCGGCAGTGATGAAGTTTCAATCAGGTTTCGCCACGAAAACTTATTGATTAAAGTAGGTGGCATTACCGGATACTTGATTGGCAATGTAAACAGAAACCCGACAAATGCGAGTGCCCCTGCAAACCAAAACATCGGAGTGAAGGAATTATTCCGTGTTAACTCAATCCCGATAAAAGGCCCTATTGCCATAGGAATTGTCATAGCAAGTCCATATAAACCAATGCCTTCGCCACGACGGTGTGCAGGAACAATATCCACAATAAGGGTACTGCCGGTTGTTGTTGCTACTCCCCATACCAGGCCATGAAGAAAACGAACAGCTATCATCCATACGAAAACCCCTGCGAGAGGATAAATAATAAAAATAACTGCAAAAATTAAAATCGCCGGAATGTAAAAAAATTTGCGTCCATGCCTGTCAATCAAAAAACCGGTAAAAGGCCTGATAATCAGAGCTGCCAGTGTATAAACTGAAAGAATGATGCCGGTTTGACCTTCATTTATTTTTAATTCACGGGTTAAAAATACAGGCAAAGTTGGAAGCAGAAGGTAAAATGCAGTAAACATGAGTAAACTGGCAAAAAATACCATTAGAAAATTGCCCCTGAAAATTGACTTGCTGGTTTGCGGCATCCTGATTCGTTATTGGTTAATCGTAGTAAATGCATATTTGTATACATTAATAATACGATGACAATAGTATTGACTGTTGCCGCAAAGATATTAATTCATTTGTTTGAAACAGCCGGCTTTTTAATTCAACAATCAGATCGATGTGTCTGTTTCATATTTCCATAAATAGTGCCATTAGAAATCATTTCAGACTTTTCGCGGTTTCATACAAGACAGGATTCCTGTACACTTAACGATAAGGTGAATTTAAGGAATGGCTGGCCGGGAAATAAACAGGTGCAATCCACCCTAAACAATTCAATTCTATTTTTCCTCAGGGATAGTAACTTTATACGATTTGCCGGTATTGTTTCCATCCTTACCGATGAGAGTAAGTGTATATGTATATTGGTTTCCGGAAGTAACCTCCTTGTCGGAGAAACTACTTTTTTTTAAATTTTCAGCAAGAATCCTGAGTGGCGATTTACTGTTAGCCGGCCCATTCTGGCGGGCAATTGTGTAAGAAACACAATCGGTTTTTCTGCTCACAACATCATCCCAGTAAAGTTCAATTCCTCCTTCTGACGGGAAGGCACTGAAATATGCAGCTTCGTTAACATTAACTGCCGCTGCTACCTGCATTTGTCCCGAAAGGCTACTTACAGCCGCGCCATCTTTTTCGTTGCGAACGGCATAAAAAACATTTTGCTTATTTTCTGCAACAAGGGTTGAATCAGTAAACGCAATTATCGACTTACCCTTGGTTTGTATAAGAGTTGGCAAAGCAAGCAACCCACCTTGTACTCCCTTAAAAACCCTCATCTGAGTTGCCAGTTTATCATTTACTTCAATCAGTAAACGAATATTTCCGTTTACTACAGATACATGTTTCAACACAGGAGCGTTTAGTTTATCGGCAAAAGCCAGACCAGGCACTTTCGCAATCATAGCTTCACTTTGCTGGGTTCTTTTTCCTGCTTTTGCAACCGCCTGAACATAATAGTAATATGTTTTTTCGGGCCAAAGTTGCTGATCAAGAAAAGATGTGTCGGTAGCCTTAATCTCTGTAAGTTTTTTAAATCCTGTACCAGTACCAACACTGCGGTATATTTCCAATGATTTTACTGTTATTGGATCAGTAAAGTGAAAGTTGAGCAAAACTCCGGCCAGTTCGGGTCTGAAAGCAATGCGGCTGTTTACAAAACGGGCTTTGTTAAAATTATCCTGGGTAATTACTGCTACCTGCGACGATTTACCCGAATTGCCATACTGATCGAAAGGTGAGATAAAAAACTGCATTTCTTTTCCAGCGTCTATGGCTACGGTAGTATCTGAATAAATATAATACGTTGTATCATTCATTACATACCTCGAAGTGGTTCCCGGTGCTGTTACCGGGGCACCATTCCTGAATTTACTTGCCATAAATAAAGGTGCAGGATTTTTACCTGTTGATTTCCAGATTATCCTTACTGACTTATGGTTATAACTGCTTTCGCTATATGTAATAGTATCAAACACTACGGCAAATGGTAACGAAACTGTGTCGGAAAGGAAACTATCTGCCATATTTCCCTGTTGTTTAACACTGCTAACCCTATAACGGTAAACTACTTGGTTTGCAGCGGCTTTATCGTAATACATAATACCGAGCGCAACCCGTAAAGGGAATAATAACCGGGTTCCTTTCAGCGAATCGGTAGTGCCGGCAGCAACAGCCTTCTGATAGAGCTGACTGAGTATATCGCCCTGTGGCAATGGTTGCGAAGGAAATACTGACTTAGCCGCCTCAAGAGCTTTAGTAAAAGCAGCAAAATCCTTTGGCGTGCTTACTTCAGCAATCATTTTCCATTCCGAATTGTTTATTGAACGTTCTATTTTATAAGAAACGATATTTTTCCCTGAAGGAATGTCACTTCCCATGAAAATGAAAATCCCCTCAGGGCCTTGCTTTGTAGCTGCAGGAGCTTGAGCGTAAGTGCATAAATTCAAAATCATTAAAAAGAAAGCAATAAAGACGGTGGAAATGAGTTTTTGCATTTGATTGTATTATTAAAAGGGCTCAAAGTTACATCAGTTTTCTATTCCATTTCAATCCGAATAGTTAATAGAAATGTTTTTACCGGTTCTGATCATAAAAATTTCTACATCAATCAACTTCATGTTTCTACTTGTTCTATTGTTTGTTACTTTGCTCAATCAAAAAACACTACCGAATTAGAAAGTCGCAGCCACGAAAAAAAATTCCTTATCCCTCTATTAGCAATCGAATGGAAGTTTTACAGCAGTTTCAGCGGCGGCAACATTTACCGGGAACTGGATACTTTCAGCCGGAGGCAACCGGATGACAGCGGTAATAATTCAACGGATGACAATTTGGATAAATTAACAATAACCATTAGTAGCAACAAGCTGATGAATGATCCGATTCACATGTGGTTAGTTGAAAAGATAACTGCAACTGAAATCTGACTTCGCGATGACAATGTAGCTTTAAATGAACTAATCCACTTCGGAAAACAATAAATCAAAAGCAATTCAGATAACTTAAACTAAAAACACGATGAAAACAATCACAACCTTACTGGCTGTCATACTTTTAACAGCTTCAATGGCCAATGCACAAAAATATATGACTAAGGGTGGGACTATAAAATTCTTTTCGGAAACCCCTATGGAAAAGATAGAAGCCACTAACCGGCAAGCTAACAGTGCTCTGGATTTTTCGAACGGCAATTTCGTTTTTAAAGTTCTTATACGTGGTTTTGAATTCGAAAAAGCTTTGATGCAGGAGCATTTTAACGAAAATTATATGGAGTCGGAAAAATTCCCTAACTCAACTTTTAATGGTAAAATTACTAATATCAAAGATGTTAACCTCGAAAAAGATGGTGTATACAAAGTTACTGTTGAAGGAGATATGGCAATTCATGGCGTAACCAACAAGGTAAAAGTTAACGGAACACTTGAAGTAAAAAGCGGCAAAATCATGGGCAAAGCAGTTTTCAATGTTTCTCCAAAAGACTATAACATTAGTATCCCAAAAGCTGTAATCAAGAATATTGCCGAAGCTATTCAGGTAGATGTGACTGTTTCGCTTGAAAAATTAGGAAGCTAATACCCCACTATAACTCTCCGCTATGCCGGGTAAACGGGGTATTTTTCCGGTTACAACCCGAAAACAAAATAAATTATTTCAGGAACTCCTATGCTCAGAAACTCTCTGTATTCGCAATACGGAGAGTTTTTGATTTTAACTGTACAAAGCTAATAGTACCATTTTTCTTCCCTATCGGATACAAAATTCTGAAGCTAATAGGCTTAATAATAATCTGATATACAATTTCTTACAGATGCCCGATATCCATTACCTCATTACGAAAAGTTTAATACAGTTACTTTTATTGCTTAGCAGATAATGATTATCCGGTTGATACAATTAATTTTGCACTTTATTCCCAGCCGATTACGCATAACTGTTCAAACACGTAACCTACATATAATGAGCCTGTTGATTATTTCTGTTTTGTCGCCGCTGATGCAACAATTCCACAAACTGGATATACAGTTACTCAGAGGGTTATATGAAAACAGAAATCCATTTTTTGATTCAGCGTTTATTGTTCTTACCAATTCGGCTGCTGCGCTGGCATTTGGAATTCCGGGAATATTGCTTATTTACGGACTTTTCAGAAAAAACAAGTTACAGTGGCGCAATGCGATGACTGTAATAATTGCAGTTGCCATAGCAGCGATTGTTGCAAATATCATTAAATTCAGTCTGGATGCTCCCAGACCTTACGAGATATATCCA
Source organism: Bacteroidales bacterium (assembly GCA_038249705.1). Taxonomy (GTDB): domain Bacteria; phylum Bacteroidota; class Bacteroidia; order Bacteroidales; family UBA4417; genus UBA4417. The sequence continues at coordinate 67,089 of JBBSDC010000002.1, forward strand.
TTTATTGAGAAGTTAAGTTCTGGCGGGAGTCCGTCGTTTCCTTCAGGACATACAACGGATGCGTTCGCATTTGCTGTAGCTGCAGGATTGGTTTATTCAAAATGGTATATTCTTTTGCCCGGCCTTATCTGGGCAACACTTGTGGGTATTTCCAGGATGTGGCTTGGGGTTCATTTTCCTTCGGATGTGATCGCAGGTGCTGTTTTGGGTACTTTATGCGCCATGCTTTATTACTGGCTTATTAAAAAATATCAGGCAAGTTCGCAACAATGTTTGTAACATCTGTTGAAATTCTTACTTCCTACCTCACCAATGTCACCGTCCCCCATTTCGGTTCCGACAGACCTTTTCGTTCGCCGACATCCGTGTTGTACCAGATGGAGCCATCCCGGAAAATAGCAGTGATTTTCCATACATACACATCCTGCTGACAAGGCTTTTCGTTGTAGGTGCCATCCCAGCTTTCGGATGGTGTGCCGTTTTCATCTAATAACGAACTTTTCCACAGCAACATGCCGTGGCTGTTGTAAATTTCGGCGGTGTACGTGGCCAAGTTTACGCCTATCGGTTTCCAAATCCGTGTGGACTGCATGGTTCCGCCCGGTGCCATGGCGTTCGGAACGTAAAGTCCTTTAAACATCATTTCGTAGGCAATCATGGCGGTGTCGTGGCAGCCCTGGTCGCTTACACTAACAAGCATTACGTTGTAAATGCCATCGTCGGCGTAGGTGATCAGCGGCGATGCGGCGTAGGAAATGGCTCCATTGCCAAAGTCCCAAAAATATTCGTCTGCGCCAATTGAACCGTTGGTAAACTGAACCTGGCCCTGAATATTTTCCACATTTTCGGTGTAACTGAAAGCGCTCAAGGGTGCCGGATTTACCTTGACATTTTGAATAAGTGTGTCTGCGCAACCGTTAATATCGGACACGGTGAGCATTACATGGTATGAGCCCGTTGAATCGAAAATATAGTCGGGATTAGGCCCC
>JBBSDC010000003.1:0-66326 GCA_038249705.1 Bacteroidales bacterium
AAAAAGTAAAAAGTGAAAAGTAAATATGAAAATCACTACGGCCGCAAGGTGGCGGGGATTTTTGCTGGATAGGAGGTGGAAGTAGTTACACGAAGTCTTTGAGACCTTATACCCTAACATTTCCTAAAAAAAAGATTTTATTCAATAAAAACATGAATGATAATTTGGGTATCTAAAATTTGTATATATTTGATCTTGTTTAATGGATTGTAAATAAGGTTATAGTATTGGATGCTATGAAAAATAATTTTGGGAGGGATATGGTAATATTTACAGGTTATTTGCAGATAGAGAAATACAAATAAATGAAAAATAATCAACAAAATGGAGGTTGCACACTTACTACCAACTAACTAAAAAACAGAATAAATGAAACGACATTTAATTTTAATCATTGGGGGTTTATTTTTATGTACTTTAAATTTATATTCCCAAGACAATCCAAATGAAGAAATAGTGATAAAGGCCGCAAAAACGGTAATAGCTTTTAAATTCGACCAGAATGAATTACAAGATTTTATTCGTTACAGCGAAGAACCTATAACTTATATTCAAGGTAAATTTACTGGTATGCCAAGAAAAGAGTGTATAGCAATTTGCCCGATGATGAGACAAACGGGCACAACAGGTGCTTATCAAAAATTTGTTATATTGTTTTATAAAAATGCTGGTGGGACATGGACAAAAGGAAAATTTGCAGTTTTAGAGCAAGAAGTTGATACAATGGATTTGAATAATGACAAGTTACCTGAACTTATTTGCAAAAGTGGATTTACTTGGATGGGAGAAACTCATGATAAAACGACTATATATCATTTAAAGAATGATACCGAGACAATATGGTATGAAAACGAAAGTGAGGAATATTCAATGTTTTTAGAAGTAGGCAAAGAAGCCTCAAAAATCTATGAAATTTCATTTATCGACTCGAATAATGATGGCAAAAAGGAAATAGAAGAACATTTGGCTACAGGTATCATAGAAAGTATTGCCAATGATGAACCTAAATTATATTACAAGAAAACAAATCGTGTCCTTAAATTAATCAATGGGAAATATCAATAGCCTATGCCTACATAAGCTGTGAAAAATGGCATGTGAATCACATAATTGAAAGTATGTAACCCACACTGGCTTTGGATTAAGGTCCAGATTCAAAAAAAAGGACTAATGACTTATTGTTGTGGATTTATAAAACAACGCGAAAGGATTCGCACGGCAACAGGCTAACAACGGACAATTTTACGAAAATTTGATTTTTAGAACTGCCCTTAAATAAGATTTCAATTATACTCCCCCCACGAAAGAAGAATATATATGCATAGCATCAATTCTCTTAGATATGCTATATTGTACGCTTCCAGGTAATTTATTGCCTGAGCTTTATGTACATATTCAATTTTTTCCATAGCTTTTAATTCAAGCATCACACAGCCTTCAACAAAAAAATCTACCCGACGGGTTCCTATATGTTCCTCTCTGTAAAATATAGGCATTTCCATTTCTCGCTTAAAAGATAATCCGTTTAATCTCATTTCAATCGCCAGCGCTCTTTGATAAATAACTTCCTGAAACCCATTGCCAAGAAAATTATGCACCTGCATGGCACACCCGATAATTCTGCGTGTTATTTCATTTATATCTTCTTTCATAGCTTTATTTATTTAACTCAATTAATCCTGTTTATCATTTAATCTTATTAATCGTGTCAATCATTTAATCTTATCAATCGTGTTCGGACAATTGATCTGGCCGGAGCTTCCTATAGTGCGCAACGGCTGAATATCCAAATGCAAAGCAATTTAATTCTCAATGAATTATTCAATCATTTACAAATATAATTTAATTCATCTTCCAATCCTCGCTTAGATATATATAGTATGTATTTTGGCAGTTGATAGATATGAATATATATCATCCAAAATTTTATTAAAGCCCAACCGCTTTCCAAACCCCACCCTCCTACTCCCCTCATTTCCTTTAACTTACAAACTAATTTGAAAATAATTTAAAAACTATACCCTATAAACCATGCTTTTCAATAATTTTATAAATCAAAATTATACGCATGAACGACATCCGCAAAGAACCGCTTAATACGCTGGGTCACAATTTTATACCCGCCGAATATATCCCCCAGGGCAAGGACGAGTATTACCTCCGTTACCTTCAAAATCCCGATAGCAGCCGCTACCGCCAGCTGAATTCACACGAAATTGAGGTGCTGGTGCGGAATAGGAATACCAGCGACAACTGGAATAACTTACTTGTTTCGGAAGAGTTTAACCCCGAACTGGTAAAAAACTGCAAATTTTTCGGGCTGGTGCGAATTGGCAAACTTGAATCTTTTTACCTCGAATTCAACGATTTGCGTATGCCGGTCGGATTATACAACAGCATTATAATTAATTGTGATTTCGGCGATAATGTGGTGGTTGACAATGTAAATTATATGGCTTACTATATAGTTGGTAACGAGGTCATTATCACCAATGTAAATGAATTGTCGACCACCAGCCATGCGAAATTCGGTAATGGAATACTTACCGAAGGCGAAACCGAAGATGTACGGGTATGGGTGGAAATTTGCAACGAAAACGCCGGCCGGGCTGTAATTCCGTTCGATGGTATGCTAACAGGCGATGCCTGGCTCTGGAGCCGCGACAGGCAAAACAGCGATCTGCAGCGCCGATACCGCGAAATGACTGAGAAAAAATTCAACAATCAGCGTGGATATTATGGTACAATCGGCGACCGGACAGTTATTAAAAATTGCAGTATCATCAAAGATGTAAAAGTTGGTTCCGATGCTTACCTGAAAGGTGCCAACAAACTGAAAAACCTTACTATTAATTCAGCACCCGAAGCCATTACCCAAATCGGCGAAGGATGCGAACTGGTAAATGGAATCGTTGGTAAAGGCTGCCGTATTTTTTACGGTGTGAAAGCAGTTCGTTTTATGCTAGGGTCCAACTCGCAGCTAAAATATGGTGCACGACTAATTAATTCATTTTTAGGCGATAACGCTACTATTTCGTGTTGCGAGGTTCTGAATTCGCTTATTTTTCCTGCCCATGAACAACATCATAACAATTCGTTCCTTATCGCTGCTACTATCGAAGGACAGGCGAATATTGCTGCCGGAGCAACTATAGGATCAAATCATAACAGCCGTGGCGCTGATGGCGAAATACTGGCCGGAAGAGGTTTTTGGCCTGCACTTTGCACCAGTTTGAAGCACAATTCGCGTTTCGCCCCTTTCACTATTTTAACAAAAGCCGATTACCCCGCCGAACTGGATATTCCATTCCCTTTTTCGTTGGTAAGTAACGATGTAGCGAATAACGTATTACTTATCATGCCTGCTTACTGGCTGAGGTACAACCAGTTTGCTCTTGAACGTAATGCCTGGAAATGTGATGTACGTGATAAACGTTCGGAAAAAACACAATATCTCGAATCGCATTACCTGGCTCCTGATACAGTAAATTCGATGTTTAAGTCACTCTATTTGCTCGAATTGCTGGCTGGTAAAGACTTTTGCTCGGTGAACCACGCCGGAAAGGATTTTTCGGATGCTGAATACCGGAATTTCGGTATCGTGTATCTCACACAGGAAAAGGAAAAACCCGCAGCGCTGACTTTGCTGAAACACGCATTTGAAAATGGCAACCGCCCTGTCAAAATCCTTAAACCTGCCGAAGCCTATAAGTCGTACAAGGATTATATAAAGTATTACGCTTTCGATCATATTATTGATCATTGCAGGAGGAATCCGAGGCTTACAAAGGATGATACTATGACGTTGCTGAATTCCAAAAGCGAAATGCAGCAATTCGAAAATGTTGGCGGACAGATGATTCCTACTGATGAGCTCGGAATTCTGAAACAAAAAATCGAATCGTACGAAGTGATAAGCTGGCAGCAAGTTCATGAGTTTTATGCTGCTCAGGGCAAAGCTTATGCTGGTCAAAAACTGAACCACGCTATTGCATCTTTACAGGAAATCAATAATGGCAAGCCTTTCGACGTTGCTTACCTGGGAGAAATGCTTGATTGGTATCTGAATTTCCGCAAGTACCTGTTGGCTGAAATCCGTCATTCGCGGCAAAAAGATTATGAAAATCCTTTCCGTCAGATGCTTTATGCCGATATGAAAGAAATGGAAGCGGTAATCGGTAAGCTCGACAAAACACCTTTTATTGTTCAGCAACAGGAGAAACTGAAAAAAGATCTGGTTTTTATTATGGAATTAAAAACCAGGCTATGAATTGTGGAATAACTGCTGATATTTTTTCACGACAGTGTTCACTTAATCAGATTTTTAATCCTTAACTCTTCGTAAATCCAGATCCTGAAAATCGAAACTGAAATCGATGTTGGGAGATATACCTTTCATGCGGATGCTCTGGGCTTTGCCTTCTTCATCCAAACTAAAAATGGCGAAAGCGTCGGCATTCATATCCTGGTATTCCCATTTAATGGCGAAGGAGTTCCCTTTATAAAAGCTCATCGGGCCATTGAGTTTTGGCGAACGGAACGATTTGATCCAGAGCTGATTATCCTTCACAAAAACCTCCATCTTTCCGAACCACTTATCTTCGTATATACCTGTATAGTCAACGGTTTTGATATGCGAATGATCAGCGGTTTTAACTGTTTCCCAAACTGTCATAGTTACAGAATCGCCTGCACTCTCGTTGGCCTGATAACGCTTATAATAGGTTTCGAGCCAATCGAAATTATCAAGCCCAAGGTAGCTGTCTAAAATAGATTGTGTAACGACAGTAAACAATGCACCGCCACCGTTTTCTGTATTTGTTAATACTACAACACCCAAATTAAGGTCCGGAATCATAATGGTTTTCGAAAGCATTCCCGGCAAACCGCCTGTGTGCGAAACACTTAAATTACCTTTAACATCAATTAAACCCCAGCCTAAACCATAACCAGCAAAATGCGAATTATAGCGTGGATTTTGATTCATATTGGTCGTAGTATGGATTTTCCACATTTCGTTTTGGCTGGCGCGGGTAAAAAGTTGTTTTTCCAAATCCGGACCATATTTTCCCTTGTTCAGATGCACTAACATCCAGTTGCTTAAATCGTTTACATTAGAGATAATTCCACCGGCAGCTCCGTTAATCATCTCCTGATAAAGTGGGATTTGCCTTATTGTTCCGGTTCCTGTTGAATGCGGCATGGCCATATTGCTTTTATCTTTCATTTTCGAAAGTGCACTATAGGTATTATCCATTTGTAGCGGTTCAAGGATTCTTTTGCTGATAAAATCTTCCCAGCTCATGCCACTTATCCTTGCAATTACTTCACCGGCAACCAGATAGAGTAAATTATCATAATCAAATTTAGTCCTGAATGCCGAAACCGGTTCAAAGTGCTGAAAATTTGATAAAATATCTTTCATTGTAAAGTCCGATCCGTCAGGAAAAAACATCAGATCGCCTGCCCCTAGCCCAAGTCCGCTGCGGTGTGTTAGCAAATCCTGAATATTGAAATTGGCGGTAACGTATTCGTTGTACATGGTAAATTCAGGGATATATTTAACCACCTTATCGTTCCACGACAGTTTGCCTTCTTCAACCAGAATTGCAAGTGCGGCAGTTGTAAAAGCTTTGCTATTTGAGGCAATCTCAAAATTAGTATGCTCATTAACAGGCTTTTTCGTTTCAACAGATTTTACACCATACCCTTTTTGATGAACAATTTTTCCATCCTTTACAATAGCTACGGCCACTCCGGCAACATTAAACTTGGCCATAGATTTTTCGACCAGCTGATCCACTTCGGCGGATGATATCTGAGCTATCGCTGTGCTGTGAATGATTATGGCTGCTAACAGAAACGAAATGACAATTCCGATTTTTTTCATGTGGATGGATATTAGTTGTTAGGTTGGTATTGATTTGATGAGAGTTTGTGAAGATTGCCAAAGATAGGAAATCCAATGAAATTAGGGATACCTGCCATAATTAACTGTAAGCCAAATCTCAAAAAGCAGGCTCCTCACTTCATTTTGAATTAACAAAAAAACATTACGGACTGAAATCGAAGCGCAATCCAAAAAAAATGTGACGAGGCAATCCCGGGTAATAGTAACGCGGCTCATTATTGCCAAATGCTACTGCATTTACAACCAGCATGGAAGCATAGCGGGTGTCGCTCAAGTTATTAACACCAGCATAAAAACGAAGAATCCCTGTTTTGTAAACAGGCAGTTTGGCTGAAATTTTTAAATCAGCAATAAAATAACGTGGATAGTCCAAAGAGTTTTTATCGGTAAGATATTGATCGCCAAAATACTGAAAGTTAGCGAATACCTCAAGCGAAGAAATTGGGCTCCATGTAAATTGCAGCAGTAAAGTTTGCGCCGGAATACCTGGTAAATCGTTGCCATCATACGAATTCCCATCATCGGAAAAATCAACAAAACGGTTTCGGGAAACAGTACCACTTAAATTGGATGTTAACTTGCCGGGGAAATGTGGCTTGTCGAAAAACCGGTTTTTCAACATAATTTCTATTCCATTATGACGTGTTTTCCCTGCGTTTGTACCTATAAAAATATCTTCGGTCACACGCTTGGTTACAAGCAAGTTATTGAGTTCTATCCAGTATAAAGCGATATCCAGTTCAAAGGCTTTATCATAAAAATTTATGCGGGTGCCAATTTCATACTGGTATCCTTGTTCGGGCTTTATATCCGGATTTACATCTCCAGCAGGCAATAAAGTTTCCTCCGGCGAAGGAAGTGAAAATCCATGTCCGGCCGATGCAAACACCGCCAAATGTTTATTGGGAGCATAATTGATACCAATCCGTGGAGAAAAGATAAGAGGAAATTCTCTCGCGCCTCTCTGATCGCCATTGGTACTATAAAGATCGGTAAGCTTGTAGCTGATATGATTTGCGGCAGCAGCAAATGAAATACTCAGCTTACTGAGCGGCCGGTAATTACTTATTGCAAAAACATTGATCTGGTTGCGATTTTCGCGATTTTGGTTTACCAGGTTATCAGCCTTATCGAGTTTCCATTTGTACTGTTCAGTAATTATCTCGGTTCCAGCAACCAAATCCATCCTGTCAAAATAAAATGTCGCTTTTTCACGAATTCCTGCCGACATCACCTTGTCAGTCAAGTTGTTGAACGGACGTTTTTCATATCCATCGTACCATTTACCAAAGACAGTAAACCGGTTAACAACCCTTTTCCGGATTTTGGTAACTACATTAATACCGGTCAAAACTTTGCTGTACTTTTTATATCCACCTACTTCGAGCCAAGCAGCGGCAGCAGCTTCCGGATTATTTTCGAACTGAGTTTTACCCAACGAACTCGGGATTCCTGCATCAGTACTAATCACCATCAACAGGGGATTTATCTCCCAAAATTTATTTTTCCATTGCCCGGTGGAAAGGAATGAAGTTCGCTTATAGTGATTATTCTCACGGTATCCATCGGATTGTAGATGACCCAGACTGGCCCATAATGAATTGTTACTCTTATTAATTGTTCCCGAAAGATGAGTGTTCCAGGTATTGAAATTTCCATAAGTAGTATTCGCACCGATTTCACTTACCGATTTCGAAGGAGTGTAAATGTTTATAGCACCTCCAAATCCGGAACCATAAATTGCGGATGCAGGTCCTTTTATCACTTCCAATCGTCCGATACTCTGAATATCAATATCTTCGGGCGACGAAACACCATCGGAAGAAGTAAGAGGCATATCGTTCAGGTAGAATCGGATGCGGTTGGTATTGTAAGGAGTGCGGCTGCCCATTCCACGAATTACAATGCGGTTGGTCGCAAAAGTTCCGCTTTGTATGGTAATGCCGGGAATTGAATTGAGTGCTTCTTTCAGGCTTGTGCCATCAGAAATATTTATTCCTTTGGGAGTCAGCAAAGAAATACTGCCAGGAATATGGTGGAAATCAGCGGTAAACTGGTATGATTCTATCTTTACTTCACCGAGTAAAATAACTGAATCAGGCTCCCTGTCAGCTGCAGACGGATTGCCTGTTTCCTGAGCATTTCCTTTTACTTCGGTTATAATAAATAGCAGACTGATAATATACAACCGCAGGAATTTGATCATACTCGATGCTCTGATTGTTTAAACTGATTTTTTTATACCCAATAAGTTAAAAATTTCGGGGTTCAGAATTCAAAGACCGAATTCCACGGAAATTTAAACTTCTGAATTACTGCTTGCTCACTTTACCTTCAACGGGCATTAAACGTACAATTTTTCCCGGACTTTCGATGGCAACATAAATCAATCCTTCGGGGCTGACTACCACATTTCTAACACGGCCAATTCCGGTTAAAAGTTTTTCGGTATGCATGACTGAATGCTCGTTTACAACAACTCTTTCAATATATTTAAAACGTAATGACCCAACAAACAGGTTATTATGCCAGTTTTTGTAGCGGTCGCCGGTTAGGAAAGTCATGCCACAGGGAGCAATTGAAGGATTCCAGTAAAAAACTGGTTGCTCCATTCCTTCTTTTTCGGTTAGCTCAGTTATAACACTTCCATCGTAATCGATACCATAACTGATAACAGGCCAGCCATAGTTTTTTCCGGGTTCGATGAGGTTAATTTCGTCACCTCCGCGTGGTCCATGCTCACTAACCCAAAGTTCGTTGGTAAGCGGATTTATACACGTTCCCTGCGGATTGCGGTGCCCATAACTGTATATGGAAGGCAAAGCACCTTTAGTGTTTACAAACGGATTATCTTTTGGAATGGAGCCATCATCGTTAATACGGTGTATTTTACCGTTTGCATTGTCGAGTTTCTGAGGAAAATCGAAATGCTGTCCGCGGTCGCCGATACCGAAAAACAAGTGCCCGTTTTTATCAAAAGCAAGTTTGCTGCCGAAATGATGTTGCTTGTACGTATTCGGATTACCTTTAAATATCACTTGCTGATCAACCAGTTTGTTCCCTTCAAGCCTTGCACGCATAATTGCTGTATTACCAAATGATTTGATTACTTTAGAGTCCAAAGCACTGTACGACATGTAAATCCATCCGTTCTTTTTGTAATCAGGATGCAGGCATACATCAAGTAAACCTCCCTGTCCGACTGCCATAATATCGGGTAAACCTTCGATAGGAGCTGAAAGTTTTCCGTTTGCAAACCGGTATAATATGCCGGAGCGCTCTGTAATAAGCAGATCGCCATTGGGCAAAAATGCAAGTCCCCAGGGTATATCTAATCCTGTAACAACGGTATCCACAATAAATTGCTGTACTTCGCTTTCAATAAGCCCGGCTACAGTAACTGCTGGCTTCAACAGACTTTTATCTGCAGGAATACCTTTTTTTACATATGTGGCAAGGGCTTCAAGTTGGTCATCCGAAAATGTTTTAGCGAACGAAGGCATTCCCATATTCTCAATGCCATCCTTAATACTTTTTACAGCGGATGAGTTGTCTTTTTCATCCATCCATTTTTTGGCTGCAAATTTTTCGAGATTTTCGCCATGGCAACCGGCACAATAGGTCTGGTAATTTCGGGCAGCATCATTACTAACAACTGCTTTTGGCACATCAGGCTTATGCTTTATGCATGTAGAGCCTATAAGTCCTAAGGAAACCAGCACTAATGTAAATGCTGCTAAAATATAAATCCGTTTCATGCTATTTCAGATTAAAATTTTAATACCGAGTGAATTAAACGTAAATATAATCATGTTTGTTCTGAAATGAAATAAAGTAAGAGAATAATTTGGTAGTATCAGATATTAAAACAGTGACTGACAAATTAAGCCAGATAATAACCAAATCATTTACAATATGTTAGACTTAAAAATGGAATTCTTTTAACACTTATCACGTACAGGAGTTTAAACCTTTAGCTGCAATTGATTGTTAGACACAACATCATCGCCAAACTTATTACAATGCGGGTAATTACTCTTTTTCTGTTTTCTGTTTTACTTTTCTGTCAAAATGTGTTTGCACAGGCAGGGAAGGAAAAGCCCGTTCAGGTCGTAAATTTCGACCAGCTTGAGCCGCATCTGCATCATAATAATGATACTGTTTATCTTATAAATTTCTGGGCCACGTGGTGTGCGCCTTGTATAAAAGAATTACCCGCCATAAAAGCAGTGGAAGAAAAGTATGCGAACGAAAAATTTAAAGTATTGCTCGTTAGCCTCGATTTGCCCAATGAACTTTCGAGCAGGCTGCAGCCTTTTATAAAATCAAAAAATATAACTTCCGATGTTATATTGCTCAACGACCCGAACCAGAACCGATGGATCAATAAAGTTGATCCTGACTGGTCGGGAGAAATACCTTTTACTTTAATCTATGGGAAACATTTCAGAGAATCGTATTCGCGCACATTCACTTTCGAAGAACTTGATTCAATTATTAACCTAAAACTAAATTTACCATGAAAATTGTCATAACAATCATCTTCATTTCGCTGTTCTCACTTTCATCTGCATTTTCGCAAGGATACAATGTAGGCGATAAAGCAACCGGGTTTAAACTTAAAAACATCGATGGAAAACTGGTTTCTCTCAGCGATTACCCTGATGCGAAGGGATTTACAGTAATATTTACATGCAATCATTGTCCATATGCCATTGCATACCAGGATCGGATAATTGAAATTGACAAAAAGTACAAACCGAAAGGCTATCCTGTGATTGCAATCAGTTCAAATGATCCAGAATTTAATGCAGAGGATTCGTATGAAAATATGATTGTACGTGCAAAGGAAAAGGGTTACACTTTTCCATATTTGTTCGACGAAACACAGGCCGTTTGTTTAAATTATGGAGCAAAACGCACTCCACAAGTATTCTTACTGCAAAAAACAGGAAATGACCTGATAGTGCAATATACAGGAGCTATTGATGATAATTACCAGGATGCTGCCGCTGTTACTTCACCTTTCCTTGCTAACGCTATTGATGCATTACTTGCAGGCAAAAAGCCTGAACCCTCAGCAACCAAGGCTATTGGCTGCTCAATTAAGATGAAACAAGCTAAGTAATTGATGAATTATTAACGTAAAAGAGGCTCTCAGACTGAGGCCTCTTTTTTTTGTGCTAAAAACTATTAACGAGGAGATATGAAGTTCTTTTGGAATCATTTTAATCTGTTGATTTGAGTAACTTTATGCATTTGAAAGTTTTCTGAAATCATTTTTGGTCATTCTATTAAGAAGCAATATCTTTAACAAAATTTTTCTAAAGTATCTCCCAATGAAAATAATTATCCTAAACCATATTGCAATGAAATCCATCCAAACATTACTGTTCATCAGTTTAGCGCTACTGATGTCATCCGGCACTTTTGCCCAATCGAAAATCAACGCTAACGATATAAAAGATAAAATGCAATGGTTTGCCGATGCCAAACTGGGCATTTTTATCCATGCAGGTATTTATGCGGTTGATGGAGTTGACGAATCATGGAGTTTTCATAATAAAAAGATCAGTCATGCCGATTACATGAAACAACTTAACGGCTTTACGCTTAAAAAATACGATCCGGCCATGTGGGCTGATCTGATAAAGGAAAGTGGTGCCCGCTATGCGGTTATAACAACCAAACATCACGACGGTGTAGCCATGTACGATACTAAAATGAATAACCTGAGCAGTGTGAAGGCAACCCCTTCAAAAAAGGACATGATTTCACCTTTCTTCGCTGAGTTGCGTAAACGCGATATAAAATGCGGTGCTTATTACTCGTTAATAGACTGGTCGTATGCAGATTATCCAGGCTTTTTGAAAGATAGTTCGAGGTACAAAATTGAAAATGATTACGATCGCTGGAACCGCTTCCGGCAGTTCTTTCAGGGACAGATAAGGGAAATCAGTACACAATTTAAACCCGATCTCTGGTGGTTTGATGGCGATTGGGAACACAGCGCAGAACAATGGGAATCAGAAAAAGTGCGCAATATAATCCTGGTAAACAACCCTAATGCAATCATTAACAGTCGTTTGCAAGGGTATGGCGATTACGAAACACCGGAACAGAATTTCCCTGTATCGCGCCCGAAATTCAACTGGTGGGAACTTTGCATGACAACTAATGATAACTGGGGTTTTCACAACGACAACAACTGGAAAACGCCTTACGAAGTAATTACTATTTTTGTGGATGCAGTTGCTAACGGTGGAAACCTCTTGCTGGATATGGGACCGAGAGAAGATGGCACCATTCCTGAAGAGCAGATTCATGTACTGAAAGAACTCGGTGCATGGAACAAAAAGAACGGCGAAGCTATTTTCAACACCATCGGAGGCATCCCTCAGGGTCATTTTTATGGCCCGACAACCATGTCGAAAGACTCAACCACGCTGTATCTTTTTCTTCACGGACAAACCAGCGGGCAAATTATGCTGAAAGGCCTCGATAATAAAATTCAGGAGATTACAGTAGTTGGAAATGAAACGAAACTTACTCATAAAATTGTCGGGAAAATTTCGTGGAGCCATGTTCCTGGTCTTGTATATATTGATGTACCTTCGTTTGTGCTCGATAAATATGTTACAGTTTTGAAATTAAAGCTGGATAAACCAGTGAAACTTTACCGGGGACAGGGTGGCTTTAACTGAGAGCGAAACCCGTGACAAAATTATCCTACCCGATAGTATGCTGAATATCAAAACCAATTAACGGAATGAGAAGGATCGTTTCTACCTTTATCAATCGCAGTGGAGACCAGATTTTCCGATGGCACACATTCTGCCACACTGGAACTGGCCGGAACGCATTGATTCAGTTACCCCGGTTCATGTGTATACTTCGGGTGATGAAGCCGAATTATTCCAGAATGGAAAAAGCCTCGGCAGGAAATCGAAAACTCCGGGAAAGGATTTCCGATTGGTGTGGGATGATGTAATTTATCAACCCGGAGAGTTGAAAGTGATAACCTATAAAAACGGAAAGCAATGGGCTACCGATGCAATGAAAACAACCGCAGAGGCATCAAAACTAACACTTTCAGCTGATAAAAATAAAATTGCAGATAACGGTACTGACTTTGTATTTATAACTTTGAAAGTTCAGGATAACGATGGACTTACAGTTCCCCGCTCCCACCCTCTTATTAAATTTGAGATTGAAGGCCCGGGCGAAATAGTAGTTACCGATAATGGAGATGCAACCAGTTTTGTACCTTTCCGAAGTCATGAGCGTGAGGCATTTAACGGAATGGCACTCGTGATCGTTAAAGCTAAAACAGGCGCCAAAGGCAACTTTAAAGTAAAAGCGGTAAGTGAAGGATTAATTTCGGATGAAGTAACTGTGTTTGCTGAGTAAAGGGATATAATTTGAACTACATAAAAAAGGATATTAGCATAAACTGATTATGAACAGAAGGAAATTTATTCAAAACAGTATTACCGCTGCCGGAGCATTTACCATTGTTCCGGCTCATGTATTAGGCGGCAGTAATCACATCGCGCCCAGCGATCAGCTTACAAAAGCCATTATTGGTGTTGGCGGCATGGGGCAAGGTCACATTAATTACCCCGGTTCGCGGCTCACAGCCATTTGTGATGTGGATAAAAACCATCTGAAATCAGCCCTTGAAAAATGCCCTCCGGGAACCAAAACCTATCACGATTACCGCGAGTTACTGCTCGACCCTTCGATAGATATTATTCACATTGCAACGCCTCCGCACTGGCACGGCATCATGAGTGTGGATGCAGCCAAAGCAGGTAAAGACGTATGGTGCGAAAAACCAATGACGCGCACAATCGGCGAAGGCCTGCGGGTTCGTGAAGCTATGGCTCAGCATGGCAGAATATTCCGCCTTAACACATGGTTCAGGTTTGCTGATAACTTTTACGGAATGGGTACACCGGTTGAACCAATTAAAAAACTGGTTCAAAGCGGTTTGTTAGGCTGGCCTTTAAAAGTTACCGTAAATGCGGCTACAGGTTTTAACTGGAAATTCTACTGGGTTGGAAATACTGGTCTTGATATCCAGCCGGTTCCTGAAGAGCTTGATTACAATATGTGGTTGGGTCCGGCTCCTTTTAAACCGTATAACCCACATCGGGTTCACAGCACTTTCCGTGGATATTGGGATTACGACGGTGGTGGCCTTGGCGATATGGGGCAACACTATCTCGACCCGGTTCAATACATCCTTGGTAAGGATAGTACCAATCCTGTAAGTGTTGATGTAGATGCTCCCCAGCAACACCCCGATGCGGCAGGAACATGGAAAAGAATAGAGCTTACCTATGCCGATGGTTGCAAAATTATACTCGATGGCGAAAACAGAGACACCGATGTACCCTATATTGAAGGTCCTGACGGGAAATTGTTCCCCGGATTTCATTCTGATATTCCTTATCTGGAGAAAAAACTCGCATCATTCCCTGATCCTGAGCCTCAGATCACCGATTTCGCTGAATCGGTGCGAACACGACAAAAATTTGCTTTGAACGAAGATAACGGTTTCAGGTCGTGTACGCTCGTAAATATGGCTATTATTGCCGTAAGGCTTGGCCGTTCGCTGCAATTCGATCCGGATAAATGTGAATTCATCAACGATTCTGCTGCAAACCAAATGGTTAACCAGCCTATGCGAGCTCCCTGGAATATCTGATAAAATCTAAAAAGCATTAAAATGAAAAAAAATATAGTAATTCTACTGGTTGCCCTCACATTTTCAATGGGTTCATTTGCCCAGGTCCAAAAAACCGATCAACGCACCATCGAAACAAAAATTGCGGATTTCTTAATGAAACTTCCGGCACAGAATTCCGCTGATCATGATAAACTTATGACTGAGCTTTCCGCGATGGGCGAACCAGCTTTTACAGGCATTGCAACTAATCTATTACCACCGGGACAAAGCAACGATCTTGCATCGCGTTATGCCATAAGCGGACTGGTAAAATACCTGGCTAAAGGCAATGATAAAGAAAAAATGAAAGCTTGCGCAGATGCACTATGCAAATCCATCGAAAGCTCAAAATACAATGAGGTAAGGGATTTCCTGCTTCAGGAGCTTCAGTATGTTGCCGGAAATGAATCAGTTGCCACTGTCAGCAGCTTATTGTTAAACGAAAGACTTTGCGATCCGGCTGCACGAGTTCTTGTCAGAATCAATACCGATCAGTCAAATAAAGTTTTGATGGATGCTCTGCCAACAGCGCCTTTTAAACAACAACTTATTATGGTTGAAGCTCTTGGCCAGACAAAATTTGTTCCGGCAACTGAAAAAATAAGGGAGCTGGCGACTTCAGAAAATACTGAAATGAAAAAGGTTGCATACAGGGCGCTGGCTGAGTCCGGTGATTTTACTTCAACAGCAATGTTTGCCGCTGAATCGCGGAAGGCAGGTTATACTTACGAACCTACTGATGCTCTCGGATCTTATATTTTATTGTTACAGAGGCTTTCTGAAACAGATCAGAGAAAAATTGCCGAAACGAGCTGCAAACAGCTGATTGAAGATAAAACTGTTCCCACTCCAGCCCGCTCTGCATTTTTGAAATTATATGCTGATATAGCTGGTGAAAATGCTTTCCCTTCATTAATGAAAGCACTCGATTCGCCTGATAAACAATATCGCATGGCGGCTGCGATAATCTTAAAAAAATTCAATTCTCCGAAACTTATCTCTCAGGTCCTGAAAAAGGCTAAGAAGACCAAAAATCCTGAATTAAAAGCCGAATTAATGCCGGTACTTACCGGTTACAACGATGAAAACTGCACTGATTTTATATTGGCATCGCTGAATGATAAAAACAAACTTGTTCAGTTGGCAGCAATTCCGGTTGCATCTAAATCAGCTAAATCAATGGCCGCTGCTCCGCTTATTCAACTTATAAATTCCGGTGACGAAACAATTATCCTTGCCGCAAAAACCGCATTACTTACTATCGAAGGACCAGCTGTTACTGACGAAGTTGCCAGGGTTTTGCCCCAATCGCCGGTTAATTCCCGGATAGCATTTATCGAAATACTTGCTAAAAGGAATGCGGCTAAGCATTCATCATTGGTTTTTAATGAAGCTTCGGATGCCGATGTCAATGTGCGCCTTGCTGCAGCTAACGCATTGCAACAACTTTGCACTGCGGAAGATGCAGAAAAAATTGCGAAACTGCTTAACAAAGCATCCTTACAAAATGAAATCACCGCTTTGCAGGAAACTTTGTTTGCATCTGTAAAACAATCAGGAAATCAGGAGAATCAGGTTGCACTCATTGAAGGTTTGATGAATGAATACGTTGGCAAACAACTCCTTTATTATCAGGTGCTTGCTAAATCAGGCGGAATAAAATCGCTTTCCATCGTTGAAAATGCGTTCGAAAATGGACTATCTGAGCAGAAAGAAGCTGCTTTAAAAGCACTTACAAATTGGAGTGATTATTCAGTTCTTGAAGCGCTTTTCAGTATCAGCAAAAACAATCCAGATAAAAACTTCCAGACAATGGCTCTGGAAAGTTATATTTCAGGTATAAACCAATCGAAAAACACAACAGATCAGAAAGTCCTTATGTTCCGTAAAGCAATGAAACTTGCCAGTTCGAATAAACACAAAAAACTGGTTCTACAGGAAATTCCGAAAAACAGCACATTACTTTCGCTGGTTTTCGTTTCGCAATTTCTTGATAGTAGCGAACTGCAACAAACTGCTGTTCAGGCAGTAAATGCAATTGTGTTGGCTAATCCCGGTTTATATGGATCTGTTGTCGAAGAAATTGCACTTAAAGCAATCAATCTTAATAAGGATGCTGAGGCAAATTACCAGAAGCAAAATATGCTCAATCACCTGGCTGCCCTTCCAAAAGCGAATGGGTTCGTAAGCATGTTTAATGGCAAAGATCTTACTGGGTGGAAAGGGTTGGTTGAAAACCCGGTAGCACGGGCTAAAATGAACCCTCAAACCCTGGCCGAAAAGCAAAAGCAGGCAGACGAACGAATGTGGGGATCATGGAAAGCTATCGACGGGGTTTTAGTGTTTGAAGGAAATGGCGACAATCTCTGTTCTGAAAAATTGTACGGTGATTTTGAACTAATTCTCGACTGGCGCATGGAAGCCAAAGGCGACGGCGGAATTTATCTACGCGGTTCACCACAGGTACAGACCTGGGATACATCCAGGATTGAAGTGGGTGCACAGGTGGGTTCCGGCGGTTTGTACAACAACCAGAAAAACGAAAGCAAGCCGCTTGTAGTAGCCGATAATCCTGTTAACGAATGGAATACATTCCGGATTTTAATGACAGGCGAAAAAGTTATCGTTTACCTGAATGGAAATTTGGTTGTCGACAATGTGACCCTCGAAAATTACTGGGATCGCAATATCCCTATTTTCCCGACAGAATCTATTGAATTACAAGCACATGGAACAAAACTCGAATTCAGGGATATTTATATACGTGAAATTCTCCGTCCTGAACCATACCGTGTCAGTAAAGAAGAAGAGCAGGCTGAATTTGTTCCTGTTTTTAATGGAATTGATATGACAGGCTGGTCGGGAAACCTAACCGATTATACAGCTATTGATGGAATGATTGTTTGCGATCCTTCGAACCAGGGATCAGGAAACCTTTATACGGCTAATGAATACAGCGATTTTATTCTGCGATTTGAATTTCAGCTTACTCCCGGTGCCAACAACGGCCTGGGAATACGAACTCCCCGCGAAGGCGATGCTGCTTACGTGGGAATGGAATTGCAAATTCTGGATAACGAAGACGATATTTATAAAAACCTTCAACCCTATCAGTACCACGGTTCCGTGTATGGAGTTATTCCAGCCAAACGGGGATTTCAAAAACCTGTTGGCGAGTGGAATTATCAGGAAGTGCAGGCTATAGGAAATAAAATTAAAGTGATGCTTAACGGGGAAGTGATCCTGGAAGGTGATATAGCCAAAGCCAGTAAAAACGGAACAAAGACAATGGATAAAAACCCACATCCCGGATTACTGAACAAATCAGGATACATTGGATTCCTTGGGCATGGCTCCCCGCTGAAATTCAGAAACCTGCGTATAAAAGACCTTGAAAAACAGAGGAGGTAAGCCAATCAGACACTATATATCAAATGACAGTTTTACAGAGTGTTACACCGAATAATATTTTATATGCAAACTGTAACTAAGTTGAACAGAATATCACATTAAAGAATTTCAATGCTACAAATGATGGTATATGATCACTTAGCATACTTGCCTAAGATTACGAGAAAAAAACCTTTGGCGGAATTAAAAATTAGTTTTAAATTTTAATTGCTTATTCAAGCGATATACGGAAATTTGTTCCTGAACAAATGTCAGAAGCAAGTATTGGATAAATAAATGTATATTTAACAATATATCAATTAGTTAAATCCATATTCATAAAATCCTGACCGATAATTAACATAAAAACAGAATAATAGTATTAAGATTTTGAAAAAAACATTAAACAAAATTTAGAATCAGATGTTAATTATAACACAAAGACCATAGGAACACACATGATTAAGTATTCAATAAAAGATCTAGAAAAGATAACGGGTATCAAAGCTCACACAATACGTATCTGGGAAAAAAGATATGGTATAGTGAAACCTTCGCGTACAGAAACAAATATCCGGTTTTATTCTGACGAAGATCTCCGTCATCTGATGAATGTAGCTATTCTGAACAAATTTGGATATAAAATTTCCAATATTCAGAGCATGTCAGTAGCTGAAGTTGCTCAAAGTGTGGTTGAATTATCAAACCAGGATATTGACAATGACCATCAGATAGATAATCTTGTTATGGCCATGATAGAATTAGATGAACAGAGATTCGATAAAATCACTTCTTCTGCTATTATTAAAAATGGATTTGATGATACTTTTGAGCATTTACTCAAACAATTTCTTGAAAAAATTGGCGTACTCTGGCAAACCGGAAGCGTAAATCCAGCCCAGGAACACTTTATATCACAACTTATAAGGCAGAAACTTATACTGGCAATTGACGGGCAAAATGAAATTAAGACTACTCACAAAATATTTCTGCTGTTTCTGCCCGAAAACGAATACCACGAACTGGCTCTGCTCTATATGTATTACCTTATTAGAAAAGCGGGACATCAGGTTATTTATCTGGGACAAAATGTTCCGCTCAGCAATTTAAAAGATATTTTCGAAATACACAAAATTGACTATTTACTTAGTTCAATTGCATCGAAGCTTTCAGCAGAGGCAATTGCCGAATTTTTCGAAGAGTTCAACCTTCTTTACAGCCAAAAACAACTTTTACTTGGAGGAAGCAGCCTGCAACATAATACTGACTTGTTACCTTCAAATACTACTTTCTTCAATTCCATAGATGAATTTACTGAATTTCTTGCAAAAGTATAAAAACAAGATTTTCCCCTATTAAAATCACATTTTTCTATTCAGCTCATTTACTGTCTGTTATATTCAATTATTCAATTATAACATTTCGTTAACACACATATCTAACCTTTGTTCACTTTTTTGCCGTAAGTTTGAAATACTATTTAATTACTCTAAATAACTGATTTTAAAGACAGAAGCATTTATTTACTTGAGTTAATTAAAAATTTAACATTTTTTTAACTTTATTTAGACTAAATATAAATAAAGTTGTTTAACTTTGTAGCATAAAATTTAAACACGCTGAGCTATGACACAAATAGAATTCGATCATAAGTTGATAAGTCTTTATCAAAACCTGGAATATTATGCTAATTTGCTCACATCGAACCGTGAAGAAGCAAAAGATCTTATTCAGGATACCTACCTGAAGGCTCTGGCAAACCGCGATAAATTTGCTGCCGATACCAACCTCAAAGCCTGGACCTATACAATCATGAAAAATACATTCATCAATAACTATCGCCGCAATCAGAAAGCAAATACGATTATTGATAGTACTGAGGATTTATTTTACCTGAATATTCCGCGTAAATCAGATTTTCCTTCACCTGACTCAAGGTTTTCGGAAAAAGAAATTAAGAAAAGTATAGCTAAACTGGATGCAGATCAACGCATGCCTTTCGAGATGCATAACCAGGGATATAAATACAAGGAAATTGCTGATCATTTAAATATTTCGATAGGTACCGTGAAAAGCCGTATTTTCTTTACCCGTCGTAAACTGATGGACACACTGAAAGATTTTGCTGTATAAAAATCTGCTCATAATTTCTGAAGCCACATATTCCCCTGATATGTGGCTTTTTTTTATCTTAAAGCTGAATGGGAAACTTTAGGCTCAAGTTTAGAAAAACGTAGATAAGGGTTTGCTAAAAAACACATATAATACAATTAATGAGCTGGTTATAAAATTTTATCGTTATTGAAGAGGAAGGAAAATATACAATCCATTACAAAATCAATGCATTCAATATTTCGGTGCTCTGCACCTTCTGATCTGTTTTTCAATATTCCTACAATTATTACGGTGCGCTGCACCTTTTTTTATAACTTAAATTTGCTGAAATAAAGCTACAGAGTGATGCTGCATTTGTAGTTTATGAAATGAATACCGCGATATAAGGTGCAGAACACCGAAATAAAAAAAATATCAAAAAAAAATATTTGAGTTTTTCAGCAGACCTGAAATTTGTAAGTGTGGTAGGAATATCTGCGACTGCGCAGCCTAAAGATCAGAGGTTAGGGGTGATTTTAGGTGATGTCTGGTCAGGTGATTTAGTTCGTAGAACTTCAATATCAAAAAAAGAAAATCCGGAATAGGAACATTGCCCGTAGGGCATTAATATAAAAATGTTTGTAAAGGTAATGAGGCTCAGCCCTTCATAAGTTAGATAAAGTTCTTTTGAAAGTATCACTTACACGGGAATACTACATCCTGTTTTTTGATGGCAGGCGACTATTTGCTACTTAATGCTGCGGCTACATAACTTGAGAACCTTTTTTTAAAAATCAGCAAATCAAATAATCCATGACTGAATAAGTATCGACACTAAATCTCCTATCCTGGCGCAGATGTTCATTTCCCACTCAAAAGCTTAATCCTTCTCCAGCGTAAGTTTCAAAATTGCAAAAACAAGCACTGAGGCACTAACCCACTGAACAGGAGTTAAAATTTTATCGTTAATAAAATAATCGAAAATAATAGCAGATACCGGGAAACATAATTCGCAGATTGTAGCAAGCATGGCACGTATGCGGGTAAGCCCGAAGTAATATAAAAATATAGCGCCTGAGCCTGTTGTAATTCCGATAACGGCAAATATAATCCATTGGGTGCCATTAATATTTGGTATGCCCTTCAACATCCCAGTTGAAAGAACATACAACAGCATTAGTATACTTGTAAAAGCATAGCGGTAAAAAGTTGCTGTAAAGAAACTGAACTTACGCAACACCTTCTTGCTGAATACTGTAGAACTGCCGAAAGCAAAAGCTGCAAGCAATGAATAACCGGCTGCAAGTGCCGTTTGTCCACCTGTTTGCAAATCAGGTAACCTGAAGCCAAATGTCAGGAAATAACCAGCTGTTATTGCGAGTGCCGACCATACCAAAAAATTACGTTTGAGTTTTTCGCCTAACAGCAAAGCAGCAAGCGTAATGGCAAAAACCGGCTGAAGTTTCTGCAACAAAACTACGACCGTGAGTGCTTTAAAATTAACTAAAAACAAAGCTTTAACAATGGCTAAAGTGCCTATTGCCCCGCCAAATAATGAAAGTAAAAAGAACATCAGCACATCTCCTGACGTGAACCTTTTCAGATGCCGGTATTCGCGGTACATGAAAATATTCATCAGCAAAAATGGTAAAGCGTGAAAAATGAAAACTACCAGACCAATATCCAGGCTGTATAAGCGCGGGGTGAGCACAACGCCGTCGAGCCCCCACAAAATAGCAGCTACGCATATGGCCATGGCTCCCGTAAAAACTGTTTTATTAAATACCATAACTGTCTCTTCTCTTTGTCTTTCCGCTTTCGGCGTGCAAAAGTACGCCTTTTCAGTGGTTTTTCAGGTTTGTGGCAGCGTATTAGGATCCAAATCGCTATTCAAGTATGATGACATCGATGGTGTTTATTCGGTTTTCGAAATTTCATCCCTGAAAATGACTGAATAAGTAAAGCGAAAAATATTTTCCGGGTGAATTCAAATCATTCAAGCAGAATATCTCTTACCGATTAATTAGTGCCGAACAGCAGTGAGTTACTATATTTCATAGATTTACAGGATATTTTTGATGATAAACCAATAAATTTGTTTGATCAATCTTAACAATCCATCCTGAACACAAAAAGCCAACCTTTTACCCAAATCCCATGAAAGCTATTATTCTTTTTGCAGTGCTTCTTTCGATAAATATCGCATTGAATGCACAAAAAACTTTTTTCCCGCCCACCACTCCTGTTCATGGAGTAACCGATACCATGCACGGAGTTCTTATTACTGATGACTACCGCTGGCTCGAAAACAAAGCGGATCCGGCTACCATTAACTGGACCCGTGCCCAGCATGATTATGGCAATGCCTACCTCGAAGCAACGCAAAAAAAACACGATGGACTGCGCGAAGATATTGCAGCCTACATTGACCGTGATTACGAAAGTCCTTTGAATAAAGAAGGTAAACGCGTATTTCAAACCGTTAAGAAAAAAGGCGATAAGCAATCGAAACTTTATACCATTCTCGATGGTAAAAAAATCCTGATTTGGGATCCTGTACAATTAGATACCGCAGGAAACACTTCAACTTCTGGCGTGGCATATACGTATGATGGCGAAAGGGCTGCAATCAGCGTTCAGAAAAGCGGTGCCGAAATTACTACAACTTATATAATAGAAACACGTACCGGAAAAACATTATTTCCTCCTCTTGAGAATACTTTCGGCTTCCAGTGGACTAAAGATCAGGAACATGCTTATATAACAGTTCGCAGCAAGAAAGATATCGACGAACAATCGCCACTTAAAACCTACTGGATAAAAATCGGCGATCCGCAGGATAAAGCTCAGGTTATTGGCACTACAGCCGATGCAAAAAACAGTTTTTACACGTATGATAACCGTTATAGCGACGTTAGTTTTTCAGGTGAAGGCGATTTTTATTCCAACAACTGCTTCATGCGTAAAACAGGAACTTTCGAAAAAGGCCAACTGATTTATGAAAGCAAGAAATCGAATTGTTATCCTGAGGCAATCGGCGACAAACTTTACATTTTCACCAATGACAATGCACCCAATTACCGTCTGCTAGTTGCCGATAAAAAGAACCCGGAATACAAAAACTGGAAAGAGCTGATCCCTGAAGGAAAAACAGTGCTTCAAAGCTATGCGGTAACAAAGAAAAATATCATTATTCAGGATAAAACAGACATACAGAGCAGGCTTACTTTATATGACCTGAACGGGAAACGAATCAAACAGATTGAACTACCGGAAGTTGGCAATGTTTCGGGAATGGGTTACGACAGAGAAGAAGATTCTGTTTACGTGTATCTCAGCACTTTTACTTCCGAAACCAAGGTTTTTGTTGCTTCACCATCCAACTTTAAATGGCGCTTGTATTACCAGCGCGAATCCAATATTGACATGAGCAATATAGTTGGCGAAGTGAAATTTTACACTTCAAAAGATAACACAAGGGTTCCAGTAATAGTTGTTCATCGCAAGGATATTAAACTGGATGGAAACAATCCTGTCCTTTTAGAAGCATATGGAGGTTTTAATGCAGGAATACAGCCTGGCTATTATGGATTTTATGCTTCGTTTCTGAACAAAGGAGGTATAGTTGTTGAAGCCGGAATACGTGGTGGCGACGAGTATGGCGAAAAATGGCACGAAGACGGAATGCTGGCAAACAAGCAAAATTGTTTCGACGATTTTAACAGTTGTGCCGAGTGGCTGATTAAAGAGAAATATACAAATACATCTAAAATTGTTGCCATGGGTGGTAGTAACGGCGGCTTACTAATGGGTGCTATAGCTACACAACGTCCTGATTTATACAAAGGTATAATTTGCATGGTTCCTTTGCTGGATATGCTGCGCTACGAGAAATTCCTGATTGCCCGCTATTGGATTCCTGAATATGGAACCGCCGAAAACGAAGCTGATTTCCGCTGGCTGCTGCAATATTCGCCTTATCAGAATATAAGAAAAGGAATAAATGTACCAACAATGCTCGTTACAGCTGGCGAAAACGACAGTCGCGTTGACCCTATTCATGCCAAAAAATTCGTTGCAGCAATGCAGAATAATCCCGGACAAATTAGTCCGGTTATTCTGCACATGGACTATAACAGCGGACACGGTAGCGGACAGGCAACCTCGCAACGCATTGATAACTGGGTTTATATTTTTGAATTTATGATGAACCAGTTGGGCATGTAAATTCCTTTTAATAAAACATAGAATCATAAATTGCTGATGCATACTATTAAAAAAACATCAATCTGGCTGATAGTATTAACTTTACTATCAGCCAGTTGTGTTACAGAAAGCGGTAAACCTGAAAAAGCCGGATTAAACAGGCTCGACTGGTTTATCGGAAGCTGGACAGGTGAAACCAGCGAAAGTATTTTTACCGAAACATGGGTAAAAGTTAACGACACACTTTTTACCGGGCAGAGCTATTTTATTAAAGGCAGCGATACACTCAACAGCGAAACAATATCGCTGCAGCAACAGGACACTTCAGTATTTTATGTACCTTTGGTTGAAGGGCAGAATGATAATAAACCCATATCCTTCAAACTTACTTATTCGGATGGCACAAATGCTATTTTTGAAAATCCGGAGCATGATTTCCCGCAAAAGATAGCTTATCAGCTTAAAGAAAACGATTCGCTTATTGCAACAATTTCGGGAAGTAATAACGGTAAAACCAGAAGTATCAGGTTTCCGATGAGCCACACGAAAAGTAACCATATGAAAAAAGCAATAAAGTGAAACTTAAATTTCTTGAAAATATAAACGAGTATGAGGAACATGCCATTCGCCTGAATGATTTTGACAAATCACAGGCAGGCTTATTTCTTCAAATCCTGTCAGGACTAGTCAATACGAAAATTAATACTATTGAACTATCTGATTATGAATTTATTGAATCTGTTAATTGCAGTTTGACTTTGAGAATATCAGAAACTGACGAAGGAATTGTAACTGATGATTTCAAGCAGTTTTACTGTGATTTAACCACAGAAGGATATAGCGAAATGATAAAACTTATTGAACCATTCTGCATAAAAGAAACTGACGCATACCGGATACTATACGATCTTGACAATCCTATTGAATTTATTTTTTCTGCCGGGAAGGAGAATTAAACTTTTCCTTATTTTTGAATATAGAGTATAGAAAAGGTATTATTGAATTTTACAGGAAACTTTTATAAAGCTTCCAAAAAAAGTTCTGAATAAACCACTATAATTCTAATACAACTTACTTCTCTGCTCTTTCAGTTTATCGTCACTGATATATTCGTCATATTCCATCAGCTTGTCAATCATACCTTTAGGCCCAATTTCGATAATGCGGTTACAAACAGTCTGAATAAACTCGTGGTCATGCGACGACATCAGAATATTCCCTTTGAACTTGATAAGGGTATTGTTAAACGCCTGTATTGATTCAAGATCGAGGTGATTGGTTGGTGTATCGAGAAGCATCACATTAGCGTTGCGGGTCATCATGCGGGCAATCATGCAGCGCACTTTTTCGCCACCGGAGAGCACATTTGCCTTTTTATAAATTTCCTCTCCCGAGAAAAGCATTTTACCTAAAAACCCCCTGAGGTACAACTCGGTGGTATCCGACGAGTATTGCGCGAGCCAGTCAACAAGGCTGATATCAGTAGCAAACAGTTCTTCATATTCCAGCGGAAGGTAGGCTTTGAGTATTGTTTGCCCCCATTCGAAAGTTCCGCTGTCGGCCTGGTCATGCCCTTTCAGAATTTCGAAAAGAGCAGTCATGGCACGAGTGTCTCTCGACAGAAAAACTATTTTATCGTCTTTCTGCATAGTAAAGCTGAGATTTTTAAACAACACATTGCCATTCAGGCTTTTACTCAGTCCTTTTACTTCAAGGATATTGTTACCTGGTTCGCGTTCAGGAGTAAAAATGATACCAGGATATTTGCGTGTCGAAGGTTTGATTTCTTCGATATTAAGCTTCTCAATCATTTTTTTACGGCTTGTGGTCTGCTTCGATTTTGAAGCATTTGCACTGAAACGGGCAATAAATTCCTGGAGTTCCTTTTTGCGGTCCTCAGCCTTTTTATTCTGCGTAAGCTGTTGACGAAGTGCTAATTGACTCGATTCGTACCAGAAAGTATAATTTCCGGGGAACTGCTGTACACGGTTAAAATCGATATCCACAATATGTGTACATATCGAATCAAGAAAGTGCCTGTCGTGCGAAACTACAAGTACCGTATTCACAAAATCGGAGAGGTAATTTTCGAGCCAGATAACAGTTTCAAGGTCAAGGTCGTTGGTAGGCTCATCGAGTAAAAGGTTATCAGGCTTTCCGAAAAGAGCCTGAGCAAGAAGCACTTTCACTTTTTCTTTACCGCTGAGTTCACTCATCAGTTTGTCATGGAATTCCTCTTTTACCCCTAAGCCACTGAGTAAATTAGCAGCATCACTTTCGGCATTCCAGCCATCCATTTCAGCGAATTGCTCTTCCAGTTCCGAAGCCCGGTGACCATCGTGTTCAGTAAAATCTTCCTTCGAATACAAGGCATCCTTTTCATTCATAACATCCCACAGTTTAGTGTGACCCATTAACACTGTGGTAAGGACAGTAAAATCATTAAATTCGGAGTGATTTTGCCTGAGCACCGAAAGCCGCTCGCCTGAACCGAAAGAAACATTTCCACGAGTACTTTGTAAATCGCCAGACAGCATTTTTATGAAAGTTGATTTACCGGCACCATTGGCTCCGATGATTCCATAGCAGTTACCAGCCGTGAATTTCATATTTACATCCTGAAACAATATCCGTTTTCCAAATTGAATAGCCAGGTTCGAAACTGTAATCATTTAATTTTGTGTTTATTATGTATTGAAAAGACTTAACCCTAAAGGGCTGCAAAAGTACGCTTTTTTAACTTACGAAATGCCGTTAAACTGATTGGATGGCAACAAAGCAGATTAACTGTTGGTATAAAATATCGTTTGAGGAACAGCTTTGAATGATTTTTAATGATACTTAAATCCTGTCTATCATTGATATACACAATTTTAAGTAATCCTCCTATTTCAATTGTACCAGATTAGGATTAAACTTTTATCATGTATCAGATTTTACTTAAGATTCACACAAAATTAGTATTCAGATAGTTAAATCAATAGTAATTTTATTTTTAAAATTACCAGATTTGTTTTAGCTTTGAGGTTAATAAAAAAAGCTGAATTCACATTAAATACACCAATAGACATATTTGTCATTTTAAGAACTGACCTATGCTCGAAAAAATTATTGATTTCAGTATCCGTAACAAACTGATTGTTATTCTTTTCACTTTAACCATTTCAGCATTCGGGGTATATGCCATTTTACGTATCCCGGTGGGCGCAGTTCCCGATATTACCAATAACCAGGTTCAGGTTATTACTACTTCCGGCAATTTATCAACGCAGGAAATAGAGCAGTTTATAACAGCGCCGGTTGAACTCGAAATGGCGAATCTGCCCGGAGTTGTCGAAATTCGGTCTATTTCGAAATTCGGACTTTCGGTTGTGACTATTGTTTTTAACGATAAGATAGGTACTTATCTTCCCCGTCAGCTTATCGCTGAAAAGATCAAAGCCGCCTCTGCCAACATTCCCGAAGGTTTTGGCACACCCGAAATGGGGCCAATTACAACCGGATTAGGCGAAATATACCAGTATATCCTTGATGTAAAACCTGGTTTTGAAGGGAAATATTCGGCCATGGAATTGCGTACCATACAGGATTGGATTGTAAAACGTCAGTTATCGGGCATCAATGGTGTGGTTGAAGTAAACAGTTGGGGCGGGTTTCTGAAGCAATACGAAATTGCAATTGATCCGGCACGTATGAGGAGCATGAATATTACCTTGATGGAGGTTTTTGAAGCCGTTGAAGCCAACAACAGTATTTCGGGCGGCGCATATATTGAAAAAACCAACCAAAGCTATTTTATCCGCGGCGACGGACAGGTAAAATCGCTTGAGGATATTGAGAGCATGGTGGTGAAAAACAAAGGCGGAATTCCCATCCGTGTGAAAGAAATTGCTACTGTTCAATATGGGTATGCTAACCGGTTTGGAGCCATAACAGCCAATGGCAAAGGCGAAAAAGTGTTAGGGCAGGTGATGATGTTGAAGGATGCAAATTCAAAACTGGTTATCAACGAGGTTAAAAAACGTGTTGCCGAAGTTCAGAAAAATTTACCGGAAGGTATTTTTATCAATCCTATTCTCGAACGTAGCGAATTGATTTCGCGTACTTCGTTTACCGTTGTCGAAAACCTGGTACTGGGATGCCTCATTGTTATTTTGATCGTAATCATTTTGCTTGGAAACGTGCGTTCGGCACTTGTAATTGCATCCATGATACCGCTAGCCTTGCTTTTTACGATTTCGATGATGTATGTTTTCGGTATCGATGCGAACCTGATGAGCCTTGGCGCCCTCGACTTCGGAATTATAATTGACGGAGCGGTTATTATCGTCGAATTTATAGCTATCAGGATAACTTCAGGCAAAGCGGCTTACGACAGGTTACACGGAGCTGAACGACAAGCTTTGTTAGATAAAATTACGTTTAAAGGAGCTACGCGAATGATGAGTTCGGCTATTTTCGGACAAATCATTATACTTATCGTTTTTATACCTATCCTTTCGCTCAGTGGTGTTGAAGGCAAAATGTTCCGTCCGATGGCACTGTCATTCAGTTTTGCAATTATCGGAGCTATGATTCTTGGATTGACCTGGCTTCCCGTTGCCGCATCGCTGTTCCTCCGGCCCGAAAAAGAAAACAAACGGAGCCTTTCGAAAATGATAATGAATTTTGCATATAAAACATATACGCCGGCTATGCAATGGTCGTGCAATCACAAACGCATTGTGCTTGGCTCGGCATTGGCATCATTAGTGCTGACTGCTTTTCTGTTTGCTCGAATGGGTGGCGAGTTTGTGCCAACACTCGATGAAGGAGATTTTGTGATTCAGCCGGTTTTGAAAACAGGAACTTCTCTTTCGAAAACTGTCGAAATGACAACCCGGATGGAAAATATTCTTATTCAAAAATTCCCGGAAGTAGATCAGATCGTTTGCCGCATCGGTGCAGCCGAAGTTCCTACCGATCCCATGTCGATGGAAGAAATTGATATGATCATTAAACTCAAGCCCCGGAAAGATTGGGTTTCAGCCAAAAACAAAGAAGACCTGGCTGATAAATTTAAAGAAGCTTTATCGGTAATTCCAGGCGTTGAATATGAATTTACACAGCCTATCGAGATGCGCTTCAATGAATTAATAACCGGAGTGAGGGCTGATATTGCCGTGAAAATATTTGGCGAAAACCTTGAATATCTTGATAAGAAAGCGTCCGAAATTAAAGAACTTATTGCTGACATACCTGGCGCTGCCGATATTATTCTCGAAAAAACTGCTGGTCTTCCACAAATGAACATAAAGTACGACAGGGATAAAATTGCTGCTTATGGGCTTAACATCCAAACACTTAACAGGTATCTCTCCATGGCCTTCGGTGGCGAAACTACCGGAATAGTTTTTGAAGGCGAAAAACGTTTTGATATGGTTGTGAGGCTGCAACAACAAAGTCGTAAGGACATTGACAATATCCGGAATCTACAGGTGCCTTTGCCTGAAGGCGACCAAATCCCGCTAAGCGAGTTGGCAGAAATTACTTACACTGAAGGTCCGGCTAAGATTTCGCGCGATAATACGCACCGCCGGGTGGTGGTGAGCGTAAATGTACGAAACCGCGATTTACAGTCGGTGGTTGAAGATATTCAGGCTAAAATCAATAAAAATATCACTCTCGAACCTGGAAATTATATCTCTTACGGTGGCCAGTTCGAGAATTTAAAAAATGCCACCGACCGACTGATGTTTGCCGTTCCGATTGCTCTGCTGCTGATATTTGTTTTCCTGCATTTTGCATTCAAATCATTTAAAGATGCCGTTATGATTTTTACCGCCGTTCCTTTGGCTACAGTCGGAGGTGTGCTGTTTCTTTGGATACGTGGTATGCCTTTCAGTGTGTCGGCAGGAATTGGTTTTATTGCGCTGTTCGGTATCGCGGTATTAAACGGCATAGTGCTGATAGAGCATTTAAAAGAGATGAAACAGAATGGTATGACTAATATGCGCGAACTTATTCTGAAAGGCACCCGCGAACGACTGCGTCCTGTTATTTTAACAGCCGCAGCGGCAGCACTGGGCTTTCTTCCAATGGCTATTTCTACCGGCTCGGGAGCCGAAGTACAGCGCCCGCTTGCTACTGTGGTTATTGGCGGACTGGTAACTTCGACCCTGCTAACCATGATAGCATTGCCCCTGCTTTTCGAAATTTTCAATAATGTTACCGGAATACAATTGTGGCCGTTACGGTTTAAACGAAATATTAAAACACTATCCATTGGAATATTATTGCTTGCAACTGCAGTGCCTGCCTTCGCCCAAACCCGGCCAATCAGCCTGGATGAAGCTGTTCAAACCGCGTTGAAAAACAACAAACAGATCAATGCGTATTCACTTAAAGTAAAGGAGGCTGAAGCACTCAGGCCATCGGCATACACTATTGATAAAACGCTCGTTTACTATGGTTCCGATCAGAATAACATTGCCGAAAACGGTTATCCGTTGAAAGTATTCGGACTGGAGCAAAACATTAATTTCCCGACTATCTATTTCGCTCAAAATAAGGCAAATACCATTGGAATTTCCATTGCTGAAAAAGAATTGATGCTGCAAACGCAAATACTTACCAGGGAAGTTTCGCAGGCATATTTTGAAATTGTCTATCTCCTGAACAAACAGCAGATATATATAAAAGTGGATAGTCTTTACCGTAATTTCACTAAAATGACTGAGCTTAAATATCAGAAAGGTGATATCAGCCGTCTGGATTTGCTCAATGCAAAAGCTAAGCAGCAACAAATTTCTGTTGCCCTGAGCCAGGTGAAATTCAACCTCGAAACCGGATTAGAAAAACTTAAAGCCTTTATTCAGTCCGACAGCATTTTCGACGTTCCAATGCAGGATCTTACTTTGGTAACGGTGCAGGATATCAATGCTGAATCGTCACCTGACATTCTTTTATTGAAAATGCAGAATGAGTATCAGAATGCTTTGCTTAAAGTGGAACGCAACCGGCTTTTACCTGATTTATCTTTAAGTTATTATAACGGAACCAATTCGTACGAAGGCTCCAAAAATTACCAGGGATTTCAAGTCGGATTGGCGGTGCCGATATTTTTCGGCGAACAAAATGCGAGGATAAAAGCCAATAAAATAGCCGTGAATATTAATGAGAACCTACAGTTAAATGATATATCAACCTTGAAGGCAAAAAAGGCTGAACTAAACAATGAGCTTACAAAATTCAAGGAATCAATAGATTACTACAATGCAACGGGTAAGGAGCTGAGCGAAGAGATTATCCGTTCGGCCCGGCAAAGCTACGAGATGGGCGGAATTGACTTTTTTCAATTTGCGCTGAGTATCGAAAATGCACTGGCATTAACGCTGGACTACTATGAAAATGTTTCGAAATACAATTATTTCGCACTGGAAATCAATTATTTAACAAAGTAAGAGCACAATATGAAAACAAATAAAATTTTCAATACAATAATTACTCTGATGATTTTCATTGCAAGCGGGTGTGGAAATCAATCCGCAACCGAACAGGAAACTGAAGAACAATCAGGTGATAGGATAGAAATAAGCATAGCCCAGTTTGAAGGCGACAGCATGAAAATCGGTGAACTGTCCATTCAGAAATTTGAAGATGAAGTTATTTGCAATGGAAACATCACTGCTCCTACTAACGGAATTGCCCAGATCAGCACCCCGATTTCAGGAATCGTTGAATCCATCAGTTGTTCGATGGGCGATTATGTGCAAAAAGGAAAAACTCTTTGCATGATTTCGAGCAATGAGCTCATGATTATACAACAGGAATACACCGAAACTTCTGCCAGACTGAAACAATTAAAAACAGAATACGAAAGGAGTAAAAGCCTTTATGATGAGAAAATCGGAGCTGAGAAAGATTTTATAGCTACCGAAAGTGAGTATAAGGTTATGTTATCTAAATATCAATCACTTAAGCTACGGTTACAACTGTTTAAACTCAATATTTCAAAAATTGAAGCTGGCGAACTCTATTCCCTGTTTCCTGTTTTTTCGCCTATAAACGGCTATATCACAAGCCAGAATATGGTTTTAGGACAGTTTATTGAGCAGCAGAAAAACCTTGTCGAAATAGTTGATGTTAACAAGCTGCAGCTTCAGTTGTCAGTCTTCGAAAAAGAAATAGGTAAACTTAAAACAGGGCAAAACATACTTTTCAAAACCATGGGTGAAACAGCAGCTATGCATACGGCCATGTTAATCTCCATTTCAAAAACTATTGATCCGGTTTCGAAAACTATTCTTTGCCTGGCAAAGATCACCGACAAAAAAGGCATGAACCTGGTAAACCGCTCCTTTATTGAGGCTCGTATAACAGTTAACCAGAAGGATGCTAATGCGTTACCCTCCGAATCCATCCTGAAATCAGGTAAAGACTATTTTATTTATATTGTCGAAAAATCTGACAAGCAGACATATTTCCTGCGCAAGCAAAAAATTGAAATTGGTAAAACTTCGAAAGGATTTACCGAAATTACAGGTGATACTGATTTCACGAAAGTATTGATAAAAGGAGTTTATAACTTGCCGGTTTAATAAACATGTCAAAGTGCTATTTTGAACTGTTGATCACATAAAAAAAAGGCTGCCAATCTGGTAGCCTTTTTTTAGTTCTGCTAAAGGGTTGAGTCTGATGGGGCACGATCCCAAAGGGCATCATGCTGAGGTTCAGCGCGAAGTCGTGGGTTTTTAATCTTAGTCAGGTTAAAATTTTAACTTTGTACCCGTTTCAGCTTAGATATAAATGAGTTTAATCTTATGTTGCCGTATTAAATAACATAAAAAAAGCTGCCTTGGTCGGGCAGCTTTTTTAATTTAGGAAAATATTTATGAATTACTCTTTCACGTAACTCTCAATCGGCGCACAGGTGCAAATCAAATTCCGGTCGCCCCAGGCATCGTCGATACGGGTAACAGCAGGAAAGTATTTATCTTCCTTTGCACATGGCATCGGGAAAGCTGCAGTTTCGCGGGTATATGGCAGGGTCCAGTTGTCAGTAGTTACCATGGCCAGTGTATGAGGCGCATGTTTTATCACATTGTCATGTTTGTCGGTTCGGGCTTCTTCAATATCAGCAATCTCCTTGCGAATACTGATCATAGCATCCACAAAGCGGTCGAGTTCGCTGAGCGGCTCGCTTTCGGTAGGTTCAACCATAAGCGTTCCCATTACCGGGAAAGCGACTGTTGGCGCATGAAAACCATAGTCCATCAGGCGCTTGGCAATGTCGATAACTGCCACATCCGCTGTTTTCAGAAACTGGTTGCAATCGAGAATAAGTTCATGAGCAACTCTTCCTTTGCTACCGGTATAAAGGATTTTATAATGACCTTCGAGGCGTGTTTTAATGTAATTGGCTGTCAGGATTGCATATTTTGTTGCTTCGGTAAGACCATTGCCCCCGAGCAATTTGATATACGCATACGAAATGGGTAAAACCAGAGCGCTACCATATGGAGCAGCTGCAACAGCCTGAATTGCCTGACTTCCACCGGTTTTCACCAAAGGATGACCAGGAAGGAAAGGCACGAGGTGCTCTGCAACGCCAATCGGGCCAACGCCCGGACCACCGCCACCGTGTGGTATTGCAAAGGTTTTATGCAGATTCAGATGGCAAACATCAGCTCCGATTGTTCCAGGATTGGTAAGTCCGACCTGAGCATTCATGTTGGCACCATCCATGTAAACTTGTCCACCATTTTCGTGAATAATAGCGGCAATTTCGAGGATACTTTCTTCGAAAACACCGTGTGTTGAAGGATAAGTAACCATAAGTGCTGAGAGATCATTCTTATGCTTATCCGCTTTTTCGCGAAGATCAGCCATATCCACATTTCCGTTTGGATCGGTTTTCACAACTATCACATCCATACCGGCCATTGCGGCACTGGCTGGATTTGTTCCGTGCGCGGAAGCAGGAATAAGGCAAACTTTCCGGTGTCCTTCGCCACGACTTTCGTGATACGCTTTAATTACCAGCAATCCGGCATACTCGCCCGAAGCGCCTGAATTAGGCTGCATCGAAACGGCTTTAAAACCGGTAATTTCGCATAACGCTTTTTCCAGTTCCCTGATCAGGATGTTGTAACCTTCGGTTTGATCGGCAGGAGCAAATGGGTGAATAGCGCCAAATTCGGGCCAGCTCAACGGAATAAGTTCAGCCACAGCGTTGAGTTTCATGGTACACGATCCTAAAGGTATCATGCTGCGGTTCAGAGCCAGGTCGCGGTTTTCAAGTTTTTTAAGGAAACGCATCATTTCCGTTTCCGAATGGTAACTGTTAAACACGGATTCTTTCAGATATTCCGACTGACGATCCATTGACGGGGCAAAAGTGCGTATGAGACCACATTCGTCAGGATTGCACACAAATTCAATATATTGTTTTTTAGCTGCTGAGGCGAAAATATGCAGAACGAGGTTTACATCATCAAGCGAAGAGGTTTCGTCGAGGCTGATCCCAATTTTATCCTCACCAATATAATTGAAGTTTACATGACTTTCGACTGCCAGTTTACGTAAAACATCCATATTTACGCCATCGGGGATACTGATGAGTAAAGTGTCGAAGAAATTGGCATTCAGTTGTTTATAACCGTATTTCTGAACTTCAACAGCCAGCACGCCGGTAAGAATATTAATATGCCTTGCGATATCCCGGATACCTTTCGGTCCGTGGTAAACAGCATACATACCGGCCATAATAGCCAGCAATGCCTGGGCTGTACAGATATTGGATGTAGCGCGTTCGCGTTTGATATGTTGTTCGCGGGTTTGCAAAGCCATGCGCAAAGCACGGTTGCCCTGAGCATCAACTGAAACGCCTATGATCCTGCCTGGAATAAAGCGTTTATATTCCTCTTTAGTTGCAAAAAAACCTGCATGTGGACCACCAAAACCCATTGGCACACCAAAACGTTGTGTGGTTCCAACCACAACATCAGCTCCCCATTCGCCCGGAGGTGTAAGCAAAGCCAGGCTCAGCAGGTCGGCAGCAACAGCCACAGCAATACCACTTTCGTGAGCGCGGTTTACCAGTTTGCGGTATTCGTGAACTTCGCCATACTGATTGGGATATTGAAGAAGCATGCCGTAAATCTCGGGCGAGGGTTCAAAGTCAGTACACGATTTTACAATGATTTTAATTCCAAGGTGTTTTGCACGGGTTTGAAGTACGGCAATAGTTTGTGGATAAGTGTTTACAGAAACAAGAAAAGTATTTGCTCCGGTTTTTACAGCATCTCGCGAACGTGCATTATGCAACATTATCATTGCTTCAGCCGCGGAAGTAGCCTCGTCAAGAAGTGACGCATTGGCTAAAGGCATCCCGGTCAGATCAGTGATCATCGTCTGATAGGTGAGCAAAGCTTCGAGGCGGCCCTGCGAAATTTCTGCCTGGTATGGTGTGTAAGATGTGTACCAGCCCGGGTTTTCGAATACATTTCTCAAAATCACACCAGGAGTAATGGTGTTGTAATACCCCATCCCGATGTATGATTTGAATACTTTGTTTTTTGAAGCAAGCGCTTTGATGTGATTCAGGTATTCGAATTCATTGAGTCCTGCCGGAATATTAAGCGGTTTTGGCAACCTGATGGAAGCAGGTACAGTTTCATCAATAAGCTGGTCGAGTGAAGTAACTCCGATAGCCTTTAACATGAGTTCGGTTTCATCCTTGCCCGGACCGTTGTGACGATCAATAAAATTGTTGGTAATCATATAGTTATGTATTATTTGTCGTTCCTTTTTGCTGTGGCAAAGATAATAATCTTACTGTGACAGAATTAAAATCTTACGCAATTGTTAACTAATTAACCGAGATGTTTGTAATTCATTCATTAACTTTCATAATATACTGAATTACAATACAATTAAAATTCGGAAATGCTGACATTGTGATACAATTTATTTTTTTAAGAAAGACTGTTGAAAAATTTTTGTTACAAACAATTGGAAGATAGTCAGTATTAAATTGAGGTTTTATTCTGAACCAGCAATTTCTAATCACTCATGCCCATAGAAGTATACAAAAAACTCACTTTTACATAAATATCCGAATTCCTGCCTTTATCGTCGCTGCATGATATTTTTATCATTCCGGAAGTGGGAGTAAAAAACAATTTTTCGCCACGTGCAGCTTCCTTAAAAAACTTATCGTTAATGTACCAGTACACTTTATTTACATCGGATGTAGCCGTAAAAGCCAATTGCAGTTGCTGCTTCGCATTGGCATACAAAATATATTCTTTACCATCAGCGAGCGAAGTAATAACCGGATTATCATTATGATAAACCCTGTTGCACAAAGGGTTATGTGGCGGAATTTTACGGTATGGGACCTGTTCTTCTTCGTAAAAAGCAATTAATCCCGGACTCAGATTTGGAAAATAATCAGTACGGTAACCTGTTTGTGGCATACACGAGCGGCAATAGGAAACACTGCCGGCTTCATCAACAAAAACTGGAATCAAATGGTCGCATTTCCGGTTTGGCGATACGGCAGGGATATAATCATCCATGATCAGATTAGTACATGATTCGCCGGGTGGCAATCCGGATTCGCTGCATACAAGCCGGAAATCAATTCCTTCGGGGCGAGTGAACCACACAGGTTTCTGATTAAAAGTGAGGTAGTTGAATATTTTAAAAAGCAATGGAGTGGCAAAATCAGCTCCTGAAAGTTCAGGAACGCCCGACCCGTCAAAGTTGCCAACCCAAACCCCAACAGTATAATCAGGGTTGTAACCGAAACTCCATGCATCGCGACGGCCATAGGAAGTTCCTGTTTTCCAGGCGATATGAGGAAGATTCACGGTATTTTCAAAGTTATTCGGCAAATCAGGACGCTTGAGACCGGTAAGTATTTCGTGGATCATCCAGGATGATTGGGGACTGAAAAGTGTATCAGCTCCAAAAACTTCATCATCGGGTGAAAAAAGCAAAGGATATTTAATTCCACCGTTTGCCAGGCTGGCATAAAGATTCGTCAACTCAGTGAGAGTAACTCCGCAGCCTCCCAGAATTACCGAAAGGCCCAGTGTTTTTTTGCGTTCGCTAATCCATTTTAATCCGCCACGGCTGAGTTTCTCGTTCAGCATATCCACTCCTACCCTGTTTGCCAGATCAACCGCCGGGATATTGAGCGATAAGGCAAGGGCTTGCGAAGCAGTTAACCGCCCACGGAAAGTTTCATCGTAATTTAAAGGACGATAACCATTGAAATTCTGTGGGATATCCTGTAGAATCGTTTTTGGCGTAATGAGTCCGCGATCTATTGCAAGGGCATACAGAAAAGGTTTCAGTGCACTTCCGGGCGAACGAAGAGCTGAAGCCCCGTCAACCTGTCCCTGGAACTGATTTTCCATAAATCCGGCAGAGCCTACATAAGCAATAACGGCATGTTTGCGGTTATCAATCAGCACCACAGCGGCATTTCCAACACCCATTCCTCGGTACATATTCACATCGTTACGCACTGTGTTTTCGACAAAATCCTGTACTCCTGAATTGATAAACGTTTTTATAACAGGATCGGAATCATGCATTCGGGTTAGCAGTCGCGATAAATGAGGCACTTGTTTCGGGGCACTTTGCCGTTTAGCTGTAAGAGGCTCAAGTAGAGCATCATCCAACGCCAGTTTATCAAAAATCTGATTCCTGTTAAGTTTTATCAGCCAGTAATTCCTTGCCTTAACAATACTTTCATTATGAATCCCTAACCGCCTGTGATTGGGATCGTTGGGGATAACTGCCAAAGTAACAATCTGAGCCAGACTAAGCGCCTGAGGTTCCTGTCCGAAATACAAAAAGGAAGCTGCTTTTACCCCTTGTATATTCCCGCCGTAAGGCAGCAGATTAATATACAACTCAAGTATTTCATTTTTAGAATGATGCAGTTCAAGCTGCAAAGCACGGAAACTTTCGAGGAGCTTATTCGCAATATTTCGCTTGCGCGGCTCAAGCATTTTCACCACTTGCATCGAAATAGTTGAAGCACCTGATACCTGCTTTCCTGTTGCAATATTTTGCCAAAGTGCCCTGCCAACAGCAAAAGGATTTATTCCGGGATGAAACCTGAACCAGCGATCCTCTTTATAAATAAGTGTTTTTATAAGCAAAGGATTTACTTCACCGATTTCCGCTTTCATTCGCCATTGCTGGTCCGACGATAAAGCGGCATTGAGCAGTTTTTGTTCGTCAGAAAGAATAAGCTTCGAATAATGAATTTTGGGTTTGAAAGGAAAAATTAAATCAATTGCAAAAAACAGAATAAAAACGAATAAAACAGCAATTATACTGCGCTTCATAAAACGTGGCAAACCGGTAAACCAGGAATAAACAAATTCCTTAACACGAATAAATAATGCTTTTAATCCTGACATATCAGAAGCCGGAGTTCTTTAATTAACATTTATAATGCCTGTTCCTTTTTCAGTAATTCTACCGATAACTGTAGCATTTTCAACACCTTGCGCTTCTAAATTCATCATAACCTGATCTTTGAAATTTTCAGGAATTGCAACGAGTAAACCGCCAGAAGTCTGTGCATCGCAGAACATTAACTTTTCAGTTTCTGATAACACAGCATTCCATTTTATCCACTCCTGGTAAAAACTCAGGTTCTTGTATGTTCCGCCGGGAATGGCACCCGAAAGAGCAAGTTCTTTCACCAGATTCATAAAAGGCAGGGCATAAAAATCTATTTCAGCATTTACCTGGCTTCCACGGGTCATCTCACTCAAATGCCCGGCAAGTCCGAAACCCGTGATATCCGTACACGCATTCACCTCAAATTTCGAAAAAACCTGCGCTGCTTTGCAATTAAGTTGCTTCATCCATTTGCAGGCTTCAGCGGCGGTTTCGTTACCGGCCAGACCGCTTTTAACAGCCGTCGAAATGATTCCTGTTCCCAATGGTTTTGTAAGAATGAGGATATCACCGGGTTGGGCACCGATATTTTTCCATGCTTTTTCGGGGTGAACCAAACCTGTAACACACATCCCGAATTTAGGCTCGGTATCGTCGATGCTATGTCCGCCAATAATGCTGATTCCGGCTTCGGCAGCCTTATCGGCAGCGCCAAGCAAAATCTGCTCAAGTACTTCAAGAGGAAGACGTTGCACTGGGAAAGCAACAATATTCAACGCAAAAAGTGGCTTTGCACCCATGGCGTAAATATCGCTTAGGGCATTGGCTGCAGCTATGGCTCCAAAATCATATGGATCATCAACAATAGGAGTAAAAAAGTCGAGTGTCTGAACGATTGCTTGTTCCGGATTTATCAGGTAAACTGCGGCATCGTCGCCTGAAGCATTGCCTACCAGCACATTAGGATCGGTTGTAAGCGGAAGATTTTTAAGAATACTTTCCAGGTCCGAAGGCTGCATTTTGCAGGCGCAACCTAAACCATGGGTAAACTGAGTAAGCTTTACTTTTTCGCCCAATGATTGTAGTTTTGTAGCCTCAGTTGGTGAAGTTAGTGCTGAAAATGCTTCTCCAATCATTTCTGCTGCCGAAATCATTTCGTCTGATGTAGAGTATTTACCTGCCGAAAGCCGGATAGTGCCCATAGCAAACTCAGTTGTTACGCCCATAGCCAACAAAACGTGCGAACTGGTAACGCCTGCCGGATGACAGGCAGCACCTGCGGAGGCAGCCAAGCGGGGTAAAGTTGACAATAAAGTATCAGCCGGTATTCCACGGAAAGCAGCGCTTAGGGTGTTCGGCAAACTTTTATCTAAAACGGTATGAATATGCATGGATGGAATACGTGCAAGCAACTCATTGCGAAGCAGATCGCGCATTTCCGATAGATGTTTATTGTTTTTTGCCAGATCGCGGGCGGCAATTTCACAGGCTTTTCCAAAACCAACAATTTCGAGCAGATTTTCGGTACCAGCCCGCAGGTTATGTTCCTGCCCTGCACCATGAATCAGGTTATCAAGAACAACACCTTTACGAATGTACAAAGCGCCAATTCCTTTGGGTGCATACAATTTATGGCCGGCAAGGGTAAGCAAATCCACCGCCAGATTGTCAACATTCACTTCTATTTTACCAGCGGATTGAGCAGCATCAGTATGAAAAAGGACTCCGTGTTTGTGAGCAATAGCAACCATTTCAGCAATCGGTTGTATGGTTCCAACTTCATTATTGGCATGCATTACCGAAACCAGAATGGTACGCGAAGTGATTAAACTTTCAAGTTTTGAGGCATCAACCAGGCAGTTGCTATCAACCGGCAGATATGAAATATCAAAACCTTGTTTCTGAAGCCAGGTGCATACTTCGAGGATGGCTGGATGTTCAATGGTGGAAACAATTATATGATTTCCTTTATGGCGTAAAGCAAAAGCAGCACCTTTGAGTGCATGGTTGTCGGACTCGGAACCGCCACTGGTGAAAACAATTTCTTCAGGCGAAGCGCTAATCAATGCAGCAACCTGGCTGCGGGCTTCTTCCACTGCTTTCCGGGCATCAATACCATACTTATACCGGCTTGATGGATTACCGAAATATGTATTAAGGTATGGTCGCATGGCTGCTTCTACTTCCGGATCGATGGGAGTTGTTGCGTTATAATCGAGGTAAATCAGATCGTTCATTTTTGTAAATTCTGGATTAAGATTTTTAACCACTAAGGCACTTAGAAAATTAAGAGGCACTAAGAAAATAAAAAAAATTGTTTCAGTTTTGATCTTTCTTTTTTAAAAACCACTAAGGCACTAAGAACACTAAGTGACACTAAGAAATATTTCCGTGTTCCTGTGCCACTTTCAATATTACTTCCGCATGTACTTCAACACTTCCTGATGACAAAGGTATTTTTACAATTTTACGCACAGGTCGGCGGGTAAGCGCATTTTCGTAAAGTTTATCGTAATAGGCTAAGGTCAGGTCAGCAACTTTTTCGAAATCACCATTTTGCAATGCCAGCAATGCTTCACGCGATTGATAGGAACCCATGAAATTTGCCAGATGCTCCAGAATAGCCTGAAGTTCCGACTTTTCGAAGCAAGCGTATTCGTCAACAAGTCTTTTGATACGGTCAGGTTTGGGTACATCAATAAAGAAAAGAACTCCGTTAAGCATGGCTGCCCTGAAAGTATCCGGCAAATAAATACTGCCAATACTCATACTTTCATGTTCCAGCCAAAGTGGTTTTAAAGGCTCAAGTTCAGCCCATTGCTGATAGAGATTATTTTCGAACTGTTCGGTAGTTGGTTGAGTATGTTGGCCAAGATGCCCGAAATTAGAACCTTTATGATTTGCAAGTGATTCAAGATCAATGATCTGATGATCTGCACGGCCTATTGCATTCAGAATGGCTGTTTTTCCTGATCCGGTATATCCTCCGATTAAAAATAAAGGCCGCCCTGTGGAAAACTGCTTCCTGATATATCCACGATAAGCTTTATAACCGCCTTCCAATAAAAAAACTTTGTAACCAGCTTCGGAGTAGAATGCCGCAATTTTCGCACTGCGCATGCCACCGCGCCAGCAATGCAAGAGCATTTGCTTTTCAGGAACACTTTCGCAGATAGCATTCAGATAGTAATCCGTTTTTTCGCCGGCAATAGATTTACCAAGTTCGACGGCCTGTTCCTTTCCAATTTTCACATAAGTTGTTCCAACTCTGGCTCTTTCGTCATTATCAAAAATGGGAATATTATACGCAGCAGGAATATGCCCCTGCAGAAATTCGCCGGGTGAGCGCACATCAATAACAGGAAGACGAAGCGCCAGGAGTAAAAAATGTTCGGGAGAAAGGATTTCGGGTAACAAAATGATTGGGGATTTGGGATTGCGGATTGCGGATTGCGGATTGCGGATTTGGGATTAAAGGTTTTCCACGGTAACATTTTCATTAATATAAACCAGGAGTTTTCTGATACCTGAATATCCCATTTGCATAAGTAAATCGCCATAATTATCTAACTGCTTACGGTGTTTTTCTTCCGGCATACCGGTTTTAAATTCCATAATAATAGTTTCATCTTGGTAAAAAACAACACGGTCGGGTCGATAAACGTTTCCATCCGGAGTCAAAATTCCCGCTTCGGGCTTTAATTCAACATTTTCACTGAAATATTCCTTTAATAAATCATGATTCATTGTTGATTCAACCCGTTGATGCAGTGAAAGTTTTTCCTCTT
Source organism: Bacteroidales bacterium (assembly GCA_038249705.1). GTDB lineage: Bacteria > Bacteroidota > Bacteroidia > Bacteroidales > UBA4417 > UBA4417. The sequence goes on from JBBSDC010000003.1 coordinate 42,536, forward strand.
CATCCAACAGGTTAGCCGCTGCCTGAAAATCAATCACAGCCGAAATATCAGCCTTTGTTCTTACAGCAGCCAGTGTATCATGTATCAATGTTCCCCAGGCTTGCTTGTTTTTAGCAGGATCGGTACTCCAGTAAACCGGTGCGCGACGTGCAATCCGGATACGACCCTGCCACGGTGAGGAAATCATTCCTTCTTTAAACAAATTACCTGTAAGCAACTTTATGGTCTTTTTTGCTTCGTATTCATCTATTCCTCTATTAAAAACGTTGTTTTCCTGATTCCAGCTTTCGAGGTTCGCTTCAATATATTGTTTCAGCAGGTTGGGCAGATTATTGGCATCGCCATTCCCCGGTTCGCGGGTTATTACATACAATCGCTCAGCCGGGCGGGTAAATGCTACGTATATAAGGTTAATCATATCCAGCAACGAACTGTTACGCTCTTTCTGGTATTGATCCGCATAGCCAACTTCCTCCATGCCGGTGCCGGTTTGCAACAAAGCCACAGGCAATCCGGGAATCAAATCTTCATCCAGATCGACCCAAAGCTGATCGAAAGTAGTTTTATGCTTTTCGGTAGCCATAGGCCAGATAACAACCGGAAATTCCAGCCCTTTCGATTTATGAATGGTCATAATCCGGATGGCATCAATTCCTTCGGGAACCACGACCGAAAGCTTACCTTTCTTTTCGTCCCAAGCATCAAGTAAATCAGACAGGTGTGTGCCTTGCCTGCCTGAAATTTTGTTCACAAAATCGAGGAAAAACTGAAGATAAATATCATAATCACCGGCATTGAGATCAAAAATCCGGATTACTTCCTCACAAAGATCATACAATGGCAAACCACGTAATGCACTAATATTAAACTCTATTCCATTTTCGAGTAACACATTCTCAAGCGAAAAATGTTGCTCTTTCTGCATGGGGAAATGGCGGATAAGCGAGCTTTTAACCTTTTGGTTATGAATAAGTTCATTTATAATTCCGGCTATAGCCACCAGGTTTTGTGGATTGTTGATGTGTTGCAAAACGGTGACCACGAAATTCACTTTTGGCGAAGCCGCCAGCAACAGCGCTTCAGCAGAAACTACACTTATGCCTTTCGACATCAGGAAGCGGGCAATAATACTTCCTTCGCGGTTCGAACGGGTAAGAATGGCGATATCAGCTTTCGAAAAGCCTTTGTCGTTCAGCTCGTTTACCAGATCAAAAACTTTTGTGATGTTCAGTTCTTCAAAATCAGCTTTTGAATCGTAAGGAACAAATTCGACAGAAACCAGTCCGCCGCTTTTTCCCGGTGTAGTTTCCTGTTCGTGATCAGTGTAAATAGCTTGAAAACCAGCGCTCAACTGTTGCGAAAGAAATCCAAAAAAATCGTTGTTGAAACTAATTATTTCGGGCTGCGAGCGGAAATTACTTTTCAGGATTTTAGGACTAAAGTTCTCACCCAATGCTTGTTCCGCATCGGCAAAAACTTCTTTTTCATAATTCGCGGGTAACGCAGGAAGCATCATAAACTGCTCAACCTGACCGTTTCGGAAACGATAAATAGCTTGCTTGCCATCGCCAACCACCAAATTGTAACGCCCGTAAGCCAGCGAATCGCTAATTAATGGCAACAGGTTTTTCCATTGCAGTTCCGAAGTATCCTGAAATTCGTCAATCAGGTAATTAAAATATTTTTCGCCGGTACGTTCGTAAATAAACGGAACAGGCTCTTTGAGAATAATATCTGTAATCCGTTTATTGAACTCCGAAATATGAAGGATCTTTTTCTCGCGGCGGATAGTATCTATTTCCTGTTCCATCGCGTTAAGCACACCGACCTGAAAAATATTCTGCTCAATCATCCCAAGCAATTTATACCTGGTTATTCCATTTTCAATCAGCGTGTTACACTGCTGAAAATAAGAAGTTAACAGATCAGTAACGGTACTGATAGCCGATATTTGCCATACAGTTGCTTTACCTGCAATCCATTTATTATCAGTGATGGTTGTTTTAACATAATTATTCGGGCTGCTGATTTCGCCATTTGCCAGTTTATAGAAGTATGCCCCGATCCCGTTCCTACCCTGGTAAAAAGAAGCATTATCGATACCATTATCCTGAATCAACTTCTTTGCTTTTTGAGCCGGCGTAATAATGTCGGCTTCAAATCCTTTACGCAATTTGCGGATATCACGGGAAATTTCGAGTAATCGTGCCGGTGAAACCTCGTGTAACTTATTGATAAAATGATAGTTTCCTTCCGAAAAAAGAAATCCTGCAGTTTTCTTGATATCTGATTCTATATGAAAACTTTTCTCATCCTCAGCTTTAGCTTCTGTAAAATCGATAAGGACTTTGGTCAGATCCTCATCTATACCTGCTTTGCTCACGAGCTGATCCACGGCTTCGTCGAGCATCAGGTCGCGGTCCATTTCAATTTCGAAATCGACAGGCAAATGAAGATCGTGGGCAAAAGTGCGAATGATCCGCGACACAAAACTATCGATAGTACGCACCGAAAAATCGTCGTACTCATGCAAAATCCTGATCAAAGCGGCCTGTGCCCGTTTAGTCACTTCTTCGTTTGTAAGGCTGGCGGCCTTTGACAAATCCGGCATCATAAACCTGACAACCGCACCATCGGCAAACTTAACAGGATCAGAGAGTTGTATAAGTCCTTGCACAATACGCTGCTTCATTTCGTTGGCAGCTTTATTGGTAAATGTAATTGCAAGAATATGCCTGAAATAATTAGGCGACTGCAGAGCAAGAGTAATATATTCGCGCACCAGTGTATAAGTTTTACCCGAACCGGCTGATGATTTATATACCGAAAAATTCTGCTTTGGATTCACCATGCTAAAGTACGCAAATTGTTTGATGAGTAGTTTTGGAAATGATCACAAAAAGCCTGCATTCCCACATAATCTGACTAAGCAGTAGTTACCAACCTCTGGCAGTAGACAAATCCTAAGAAAAATTTTTTATTTATTCGCAGGGGCTTCAGCCGGGGGCAGTTTTGCTTTCTTCCTTTTAAACAGATCGTCGAACTTGTTAAATTCCTTACGAAATAAAATACCAACTCCCTGTGTATAAGGAGAATATCCATTAGTAAGTTCGAGTGAGCTATTGGTTCGGTTAAATCCTTTCACCCTAAACCTGCCATCTTCAGTAATTTTTACTTCAATCAGCACATCGCCAATAAACTGATTGGACTGGTTTGAAGAATTATAGGAATTGCCCACTGCACCATCAATTGTAACCCGGTTATCGAATAATTGAGTGGAAAGAGCCAGTTCCAGTTCCTGAGGTGTAAGCTGATCGCCGGGACGGTAGTTTACGCCGATATCAAAATCTTTCGAGATTTTTGAAAGCAAACTACTTAGTTGAGCGCTTAAAATTTCGTAGGACGATAGACCTAACGATGCTCCTGATGAAGAGATTCCTGAAGAAGAACTGAACGTATTCAGCACGAGTAACGAAATCATCTGTTGATTCATTTCGAGGGCATTACTTGTGTCGATCAAACTAAAAACCTGGCGTTTCATATCCTCGCTTGCATCAGGCAATGCAATGGAAAACCTGATATCAGGATTATACAGGTTGTTGGAAAGATTGATTATACAATTCACATTTACGCGTGTACCTTTATATTCGGGTTGCACATTGAGGCCCACCAGCGATGTTTTTACCCTATAAATGGCCTGGAGGTTGATATCTGAATCGTATGGACTTCCGTTAAACGTAATAAAACCACCTTTTTCAATTGCAAAATCCTTTTTAAGAATATTTTCAAAATTGAACATAAAATTCCCATTGTCCATTTTATATTGGCCAAACATCGAATATTCGCCACGTGTATCAATGCCCATGTTTATCATTCCGCTGCCACGAACATCAATAGTACCCATCTGGTAAGGGAGAATGATCCCTATATCGGCGTAGCGGGTAACATCAAGACCAAGCTGCAGCGAAAGCACAGAAGGAACGTCAGGCGTTACCGTAATTTTCGCCTTTTCGGTATCTTCATTTTCTCGATACCTGATAAAACTATTTTGCGATATGCTCCGCGAAAAACTAATAGGGATAAACACGCTTGTTCCTCTATCAGAGGTAACATTAGCCTTTAAAACGAGATTGTTAACAGGGCCTTTCAGCGTCATAGTGCCGGTTGCTTTTGCTCTGCCATAATACATTTCCAAAGGGCTGTATGGCGTATTGAGAGCAGCAAGGTTTTCCGCTTTCAGATTTATATCCAGTGCCCAAGCCGAAAACGCTTTGTGATGGATATTTCCTGAAACGATACCTGTACCGAAAGTTGAGTCGCGAATAATAATATCCTTGAACCACATTAAATCCTTGTCGAAATTAAAATTTCCGGTAAAAGAATAAGAAGTCCGGAGGTAATCGACGAGCAATTCGGTACGCATGAGATCAAGTTTGCCTTTTAGCACGGGATTCGAAAAATCGCCTGTAAGTGTCATAACTCCGGAGGCATATCCACGCATACGCGAAAAAATACTGGCAAGAAAAGGCTCTATAGTCTTAATTTTCAGGTTATCAACTTCAATATTCAGGTCAAAATTATTATGTTCCCTTTCAGGATATATATTCCCGATTACTCTTATTGGATAATGAGTTGACACATTACCGACGTAAATAACCTGCAAATCAACAGCCAGCAGACTGTTGCGATTATCCCATTCACTTTTAATGGATGCATCGCCTAAACTTTCGTGGTTAAAACCAAACTTGGAAATTGTAATATCCGATGTTATTAATGGAACCGCATAAAGATCAGAAACACTAACAGTTCCATCAAGAAAACCATCAAGGTCAATGCCAATTTCCTTTGTGAGAACATCTAAATTAGAAAGGTTAAATCCTTCCATTTTTAATGTGAGGGTATTTAATGGATCACGCGAAGCAATGCCATTGATAACTATCTGGCGATTGTTGTTGATAAAGCCAAAATTCCGGGCTTCGAAATATGTAGAATCAAGTACAACCACGTTACCGGGAATTGCGGTCCAAAGCGTATCATTAATCATTATTTCCGCCTTATCAATTTCCAAAACGAGTCGGGGATTTTGTTCAAATGAAAGTGAGCCTGCTATTTCAGATTTATTATGATCTGTTTCTGCCAGGTCATTCCATCCGAACCCGAAACGAACAATATCATCGGATACAGTGGCCGAAAATTTGAATTGTTCTATTTTTTTTGACGCATAACCGGCATCTTCGTTTGCAGAACCATCAATCTGACTGGATTCCATAAGTACATTGAGCTTTTTGTCGGATGAATTGCCAAGTAATGACCAGTTACGCAGCGCAATTCCGCTTACAACTATAAGTGGCGAACGTGCGTTAATATTTACCAGTTTCAGAGCAGGATCAAAAGATCCGGAAACTACTGTACTGTTGTGAATTTTAATCCAGGGGGCAAACATTTCGGTTATAAGGCCGGTATTATGGAGATGGATTGTATAGTCGAAACTACCTGTGTTCTCACGTTGGATAGGAGTTTCGGATTTGGCCAACGATGGCAGAAAATCAGTGAAAACCAACGTCAGATAATCAGCCATATCGTCGAAAGTATACTGTCCGGTAAACACAGCATCGGCAAAATCGCTGTTAAGCTGCATACGTTTACCATTATTTCCGAGTGCGACTGTCATTACTGACAATTCTTTCATAATCAGTGTCCGATCACCTTTTTTGAAGCTGGTATTATCGAAACGCAAAGTTCCTGTAAGGTTATCGAGTGTATTGCCCTGAAATTTAAAATCAGTATTTGTTGAAAGAATAGCAATTGAATCGCCGGTAATCAGATTGAGCTTAGCCAGGTTAGCTTTTTTTATTTCGGCCTGAAAATCAAAAGCCGGCAGCTGGCCCGATAAATCAACCGAACCAAAAAAGTCGAGTCCCAATAAATCATCGTTAATAAATACGCCACCGGTAAATTTCTTGCTTTTAAATTCGCCATCGATATTAATTAAGCCATAGGTATTACCATCGTATTGCAGATCAGTAATTTCCCCTTTAAATTCGAGGTTGGCTTTATCAAACGAAAAGTTCTGTCCTTTAATGGCCGCATAAACATTAAGTGTTCCTAATTTATTGACATCGAGAAATTTGCCTGCATTAAACGATTCTAAAAGTATTTTCCCGTCATACTCATAATTATGAGTAGCCTTATTATCAATAAGCAGAAGATCGGTTGTTAGCTGTCCTACATCGGTAATGAATGTAGCTTTTGAAACAAAATCGTTGTAAAAACCTGTAAATCGTCCGTTTACTTTAACGTTTCCGAGGCTGGCTAATTGTACAGGAAGAATAATGGTATTTACGCTATCCGAATACGGAAGTGTAAATGATTGTATATCTGTAACATTGGTATATAATTTATCAATTTTAAGGTTCACGAATGTTTCTTCTATATCAGGAAGTCCGTTGAGCTGAAAATTACCCTTAAATGAAGTATTTTTCCCAAAAGTAAATTGAAAATCCCTGGCAGAGAAGGAAGAAACTGTTCCTCTGACTTTACCCGAAAAATCAATGATATTGTCCATCCCTTCCACATCACTTGCAAATGAAACAATATCGCGCATATCAAGCTGCGAAGGCTCAATATTAGCTGTAATCTTAACACTATCAATAAAATAGCTAAATGCATCGAACGAATTAAATTCAAAATTGAGGTCGAGCGATAACCTGCTTTTTCCTGTCGTGATCCGTAACATTTCGGCATTTATTCCTCTGGGGCATACTATAGCCTGAGTAGAAAAGTCATTAAGCGAAAAACCACTTTTTTCCATACAGGTTAATTGCCTGAACTCAGCAATAACACTATCTCCCTGAAGAGAAATATTTCGCACTTCGAGGTTAAGGTTCGAAAAATCCATATCCGAGAAGTCGATGCCAACAAGGGGCTTCATATAACGCTCATCGCGAAAAGCAAAATGTGAATCTATGATTTTCAGATTATTACATTTCAACATCCAGACCTCAGAGGGCGTTGTATCAACCGTAGAAGAAGCAAAATGATCGAGAATAAACTGCAGATTAAGAGCACTATCGGTCTTATATTGAATAAGATTAATATCGGCTTTGGTTAACGAAATTTCGTTTAAATGAAGCTTATGGTTTTTAAAATCGATAGATTTAACATCAGCTCTGATTTTTTTTGATTGAATAAGCACATTGTTATGCCTGTCAACAATTTTAATATCTGTAATTACCGCTTCGAGGAACCAGTTCAGGCGGAAATTTCCGATAACTACCTCCGTTTGAAGTTCACCGGAAAGCATTTTTGCTACCTGGTGCGCCAGGACTGACTGAACCGGGCCCGCGCGCAGCAGCATAAAACCGGCCAGTGGCGTAAGCAACAGTGACAGAACTATAGCGAGTAATATGCTAACTGGTTTTTTGATACTTTTGCAGTTTAAATCGTGATACTAATTTTCGTTTGGTAAAGGTAAATTTTGTACTTATACCAGACAGTAACTTTGATTAAATTTATGTCAGTATATATCCTTGGTATTGAATCGTCATGCGACGATACTTCAGCAGCAGTGCTGATGAACAACGTAGTACTCTCCAACATTATTGCCAACCAGGAGGTGCATAAGGACTTCGGTGGTGTGGTGCCTGAACTTGCATCGCGGGCACATCAGCAAAATATTATTCCTGTTATCGACAAGGCTCTCAAGCTTGCAAATATACGAAAAACTGATCTCAATGCGATAGCGTTTACCCGTGGACCGGGATTGCTGGGATCGTTGCTGGTAGGAACTTCTTTTGCCAAATCTTTTTCGCTCGGACTAAATATTCCGCTTATTGAAATTAACCACCTGAAAGCTCATATTCTTGCGCATTTTATTACGCAGCCAGGTAAAGAAAAAACATTGCCTGAATTTCCTTTTTTATGCCTTACTGTTTCGGGCGGTCATACTCAGATAGTGAAAGTAAAAGGATATAACGAAATGGAAATAATAGGCCAAACCATTGACGATGCTGCCGGCGAAGCATTTGATAAGTCGGCAAAAATATTAGGACTCGAATATCCTGGCGGACCATTGATTGATAAATATGCCAAAGAAGGAAACCCTGATGCTTTCGCTTTCGCAAAAACCAATATTCAGGGTCTCGATTTCAGTTTCAGCGGGTTAAAAACATCTTTTCTGTATTTCCTGAGGGATAATCTCAAAAAGGATAGTTTGTTTATTCAAAACAACCTGGCTGATTTATGTGCTTCAATGCAATCGGCAATTATTACTACTTTAATGGCAAAACTAAAACTGGCAAGCCAGCAGACCGGAATTACAGAAATTGCGATCGCTGGCGGAGTTTCGGCCAATTCAGGCTTGCGCAAAGCGGTTTCCGACATGCAGCAAACAGCTGGATGGAAAGTGCATATTCCTGAATTTCAATTTACTACCGATAATGCGGCTATGATTGCGGTAGCCGGGTATTATAAATTCCTCGATGGCACGTTTGCCGAACAATCGGTAACGCCTTATTCCAGAGGAGGAATTTAGCGGTAAAGGCAGAGATAGGTAGTATCCGTTTCTGTTTTTACTTTGAAAGTCACTCCTTTTTCAACCCTGAAAGTATCGAAAGGTTTGTATGCTTTCCAATCCGTTTCGCCGGGTTGCATAACATGCAGTTCACCGGAGGTAACAGTCATAAATTCAACTGATGAAGTTCCGAAATTGTATTCGCCGGCAGCCATTACACCAATAGTAGCAGGGCCATCAGGCATTTCGAAAGCAATAGATTTTACATTTCCATCAAAGTATTCGTTGGTTTTAAACATGGTTTTGAGTTTTATTTGTTTCCAATATATGATTTTCGGTGATTATTTACTTTCAATTCTTCCATACACGCACATGGGCATTTTTTAAATCTTATGTATTTTCAGTTTGAAAAAGAAGCGATAATCTGAGAAGAGATAAATTGCATCTCTACTTCTTAATTCACTATATCAAACCTTTCAGGCAAGCCTCGTTTCAATGATTTAGTGCTGGCGTTATAATGATAATATTGCCGGTTTATTATTCCTGATGGCAGATGCTCGCGGATATAATCGTTCATAAAATAATCGAACAGTAATTCGGCATGTTTTGCACCCGACTGTTCAGCCATTTTATAAATATCACTTACTTCGAGCGAATCCCGGTCACCAATAAGTCCCACGCTGAATTCCATAAGATCCAGGTCCACACCAATATTAAAATCATCCTGAATATATCCTTCGAGGTATAAAACCTGCTTATTGCCAGTGTTTGCACGACTAACTTCGAACCAGCTGCTGAGGTTTACCTGGTTTATCCTGTAACTCTCGTAATAAGGCTCTCCCTCTTCGAGTGAATACATTTCGTAATATTCAACGCGGTGATCCTCTTTTAATTCAAGCTGAGCAATCTGAACAATCCATTTGGGGTCGGGTAGGGAAAGGAAAATATCTGAACTTGCATCCAGGTAAACATCAAATCCTATTTTGGTAAGCTCTCCGATAAGGCTATTTGTAAACCTGGTAAGATATACAGAATCAGAAATATAAGGAATATAAACCGCTTGTGCCCACGCGATAGAATCAAATTCATCCGGGCTGTACTGTACATTGGTATCGTAGCTGACCGTAAGGTTGTCCTTATAAATTTCATAGAGCGGAACAATCATTATTCCGCTGCCGGTATGATTTTTCACATATTTACGAGCCAGGTTGCGTTCGACACTGCATCCTGCAAAAACCAGGATGAAACATATACCAATAAACCCGAAATTTCTGAGCATCCGCTGCAATCTTAAGGTAACGTAATTACAACGTGTTATTCAGCCGAAATATCCAGCAACATCTGTTCTGCAAAAGCTTTACCATACTCAATTCCTTTGCTTATACCTTCTTCGTGAGGGGTAAACTTGATATACAAACCTTCGCCGAAATATTTCAATTTAAGGTTCGACATATTGGATTCGAGCATTTTAGCGGCCTCGCCACTCCAGCCGTAAGAGCCAAACGAAGAAGCAAGCTTTCCTTTGTCGCGCAACGGATTAATGACTGCAAAAAGCTGATAAACAGGCATAAGGATATTTTGATTTATGGTGGGAGAACCAATCATTATACCCGTGCAATTCGACATATAATATTCCATTTGTTCGAGCGACATATTTTCGATATCGTGAACCTCCACATGTACCCCGGGAACCATGCTTACACCTTTAGCAATGGCTTCGGCCAGGGTAGATGTATTGTGATAGGCCGAAACATAAGGAATGAAAACCATTGGTTTTTCGCCAAGCGAAAGCGCTTCTTTTGCATATTTTTCGCTCAGATCGACATATTTCTTCCAGTTGCTGCGGAGTATAGGGCCATGACCAGGACAAACAGCTTTTATCGGTAAAGGCCTGATTTTGTCGATAGCCCTGAGCATAAATTTGCTGAAAGGCTTTAGAATTACATCGAAATAATACTTGAACGCTTCGTCCCAGTTTCCGACTTTGTCGTCGAACATACGTGAATCACAATAGTGCGCACCGAAGGAATCGCAGGTAAAAAGCAATCCGTCTTCCTCGAGGAACGAATATATTGAATCAGGCCAGTGCAGGTTTGGAGCGCCTACTATTTTAAGCTTTTTATTTCCGAGGTCGAGTATATCCCCATCGCGAACCTGCTGATGTTTAAAATCGCGGCCCAACATGTCTTTCAGGTAGCGGATAGCGTTGCCGCTGCCAATAACGGTAGCATTGGGAGCCACTTCGAGCAAACGGTGCAAACTGCCCGAATGATCGGGTTCGGTATGATTTACAACTATATAATCAAGTTCGGCGGGATCAATCAGTTGTTTTAATTTTTCGATGAAAACCGGAAAATACTTGTCCTTAACCGTTTCGACAAGTACTTTTTTATCCGCGTTAATAAAATACGAGTTGTATGTAGTGCCGTAAGGTGTATGCATTACTACATCAAATGTAACCAGTTCGCGGTCGAGCACTCCAACCCAATGAACGTCGTTGGTAATTTCAAGAATTTTATCGTCAATCATATTTGCAATTTTTCTTTTATGGGTTTCCTAAAAAAGTGACATTTGAATTCCTGAACCTGCATCATCGTCATCCTCAGGGAAATCAGGCTGTTTAGGAGGCGGAAGTTTCGTTTCAGGTTTTTCGTCTTTCTTCACTTTCTCCGGTTTTTCTGTTTTTTGTACTTTCTCTTCCTTCTCTTCTTTTACTGTAATTTCCTCTTTTACAACTGGTTCTGCTATTTCTTCTGTTTCCTCCGAAGGTTCTGCTTCTTCGGATGTTTCTGATTCGTCGGATATTTCCAATTCATCGTCCTGGCTGAATTCCTCTTCTGGTTCAGCTTCCTCTTCTTCTTCAACAGGAATAGGATCGAGCCATGTAATAATACTAACAGGGTGATTGCTGAGTTTTCTGCCTTTCGCTTTCGAACCCATTACTTCAACGAATTCATCAAGGATAATTTCTTCAGGATCAACCGGTTTACGTGCATCTTTGTTGTCGTATTCCACTTTAATCTGTGGTCGTTTATCGGCAACAGCAATCACAAATTTATTTCCGTCCTCTTCGGGGAACATGCTAACTTTTTTATCCGAAAACTCCGGAATAAAGCGCTTGACGAAATATGCCTTTTTGGGTTCGCTGTAATAAATAACGGTGAGGGCTTTCGACGGATTGAATTTTTCGATCAGCACCATATCTTCTTCAAAATGGTTCGACAGATCGAAACTCATAAGCTTATAAAAGCCTGAGCGTGTGAGGGTAAGAATTTTATCATCTTCTTTAAAAGCTCCCAGGTGCAATCCGCGCTGATCGGTATTGAGCCGCATAACCGTATCGTCATACCACATATCGCGTGCACCCAGCGTTGAGAAACCGCGTTCGCCCTGCACTATTTTACGGACCGGATTCTTTGACAGCACATTGCCCTGCGAACTTCGTCCTTTAATGGCCAGTTCAGAAAAATCGAATTCGAAATTCAGTTTTTTGAGCCTTGGCTTTGGTTTCAGGCTGACTTTAATAATTTCCGATTCTCCGTTTGGATTAGCAGTAAAATAAAGAATTTTCGATCCTGGAGCTCCTTTGGTAAGCACATAATCCTTATCGCGCACCACACCTGCAACGGCAAAGCGTTTAACATACACGGCACCCATTCGTCCATCCTGATAGGCAACATGATACACGGTGCGGTTGTCGTTTTTCTTGAAAACATCGATATGGATCACGTTTTTGCCAACAAATGCTTTCTCAACAACACGTGTAACAGCAAATGTTCCATCCTCGCGGAAAACTATAATATCATCGATATCAGAACAATCGCACACAAATTCGTCCTTTTTAAGAGAGAAACCGGCAAATCCTTCGATACGGTTTACATAAAGTTTTTGGGTAGCAGCAGCAACAGCGGCAGCTTCAATACTTTCAAAATTGCGGAGCTCCGTTTTACGCTCCCGGCCCTTAGCATATTTTTTTCTTATGGTTTCATAAAAGGCAATTACATAATCTGTCAGATTTTCGAGATTATGCTTTACCTGCAACAGTTCTTCATTCAGGTTGCGGGTATGTTCGTCAGCCTTAAAAGCATTGAATTTCGAGATGCGCTTGATGCGGATTTCAGTCAGACGGAGAATATCTTCTTCGGTAATAATGCGGTAAAACTCAGGTTTATAAGGCTCAAGACCATTATCAATAGCCTCAATTACAGCTTCCCAAGTTTTACATTCTTCGATATCGCGATAAATCCGGTTTTCGATAAATATACGTTCGAGCGAAGCAAAAAGCAGGGATTCCATCAGTTCGTTCTGTCGGATCATCAATTCCATTTTGATCATCTCGATGGACCGCTGAACTGATATATGAAGAATTTCCTTTACCCCAACAAAATAGGGTCTGCCTTTATGAATTACACATGAATTGGGCGACTCCGACCGCTCGCAGTCCGTAAAAGCATATAATGCGTCAATGGTTTGATCGGGCGAAACTCCGGGTTGCAGATGTATCAGTATTTCAACATCCTGGGCGGTATTGTCATCGATTTTACGAATCTTGATTTTCCCTTTTTCGTTAGCTGCGATAATGGTATCAATCAAATCGCCGGTTGTAGTTCCCCAGGGAATTTCGGTAATTACCAGCGTTTTTTTATCAACCTGGCTGATGCGGGCGCGGATACGGATTTTGCCGCCACGGAGTCCGTCATTATATCGGGTTACATCAACAAGTCCTCCGGTTGGGAAATCAGGCACCAGCACAAAATCCCTTCCATTGAGCACAGCTATTGAAGCATCAATAAGTTCCACGAAATTATGTGGCAACAGTTTTGAAGCAAGACCTACCGCAATTCCTTCCACTCCCATTGCCAGCAGAACTGGAAATTTCATCGGGAGATTGACAGGTTCTTTATTACGACCGTCGTACGAAAGTTTCCACTTGGTAGTTTTGGGATTAAATGCAACGTCGAGGGCAAATTTCGATAGCCGTGCTTCGATGTAACGTGGCGCGGCTGAACTGTCGCCGGTAAGAATATTTCCCCAGTTTCCTTGGGTATCAATTAACAGATCCTTCTGCCCCATCTGCACCATAGCATCGCCAATGGAAGCATCTCCATGCGGATGGTACTTCATTGTATTGCCTATTACATTGGCAACTTTGTTGTAACGGCCATCCTCCAACTCCCACATACTGTGCATAATACGGCGCTGAACAGGTTTTAGCCCGTCGAGAACTTCGGGAACCGCACGCTCAAGAATTACGTAGGAAGCATAATCGAGAAACCAGTTCTGGTACATACCAGGCAGGTATGTGGTTTGATGCAAATTGCCATTGCCTCCTGAATCAGAATCTCCGGGCACAATTATACCGGAATCATCAGCAGAAATATCGCCTGCTACGATCTCTTCTTCAAAAGTTCCTTCTGCCAATTTGTCGTTCTCGTCCATTTAATGTTTAAATTTTATGCTGAAATGCTTGTATGCTGATAATTCCGTGCAAATTTACTCTTAGAAAGTAATTTATAAAATCAAACGGATCATTTTTTAAATAATCTTATCAACAACACTTCTGCTAACAGCATTAGCAGTGCAAACCATATAAAATAACGCCAGAGTTGAGTTCCGCTGCTGATTTGTGCTATCACTTCGTTAAGTGGTTTCTGTCCGGTTTTCATCACTGTAAAAGTTTCGAGACGGGCTTTGCCAAGCATAGTTTCAAGTTCGCCTGAATTGTTGCAAGCCAGATCACTTTCACCACGGTTGTAATTGAAAGCCAGCGAAGTAATTATTTTTTTATCATTCTCCAACGAAAAATTTCCAGCTTCAGGAATCTGATTTCCAACAAATATATTTACCATATTACCTGCATTTCCAATCTGTGGTATCATTTCGAAATCATTGCCTAATGCTTTGATTTTAAAAACTTTATCATCAGAAGGCGCCGCGGAACCAACACGTATCATTTTATTATCACCGATGAAGTTGTACAAACTATGCGCCGGATGACTGATAAGCGCAATATTATATAATACCGGAACAAACAATGCTTGTTGCGGGAAATTACTAAAAGCCGGGTCTAAAGGCGCTGTGAATTGCAGCACCTGTCCTAAACCGCTATTGGTGAGCGTAAGAAATTCGCGTCCGTTAAGCATTCCCATCAGAGGTACGGTAAGCATTGAGGAAGAAAATACAATCGGGAAATGTTTGTTTACAGCCGGAAGATCAGTATTAACAGCAATTACCTGTCTGCCTTGCTGCTTTTCGAATACATCGCGGAACAGATAACTTTCCTCACTAAGCCTTATAACACTCGTATTTACAGTATCCAAAGCCTGGTAGGAAGGTGCTTTGAGTGAAGCCAAAAAACTATTATACGAAACCATGTCGGGATTTGCAAAAGGGAGTATAAGTATGCTTCCACCATTGATGGTGTAACGCTTTATTTCTTCAGCCAGTCCGCTAGAAATTGAAGGTAATTCATTGATAATGATCAGATCGAACTGCGAAAGACTACCATAATCGATGGCTTTTTCACTCATATTCACCAACTGAACGGTTGAATCCTGTGCATATAATGCATTTAAAAAACGATTTTCAGCGAATCCATTTATCGCAAGCACTTTGATTGCTGAAAGAACATCAAATGCAAAATAGAATTTATCATCATATGTCACAGGATAATCGGTAACCTGTAAAACACCATGTTGAGGACCAGCCTGATGAATGGTAAATGGCATTTCGACTGTGGTTGACATTCCGGCCTTAATATCGATGCTTGCCACCGATTTCGACTGTTCGTTAATTAGGAGTTTTAGTGGGATTTTCTCCAGATCATTCTCCGATTTATTCCAGACACGGGCACTCAATAACGAAGTTTTACCCGGTTGTTGCGTTGGCTGGGAAAACCAGCAGGAATCAATATACACATTGGCAACAGCTGATGATGTGAGTGGAACAAAATATGTACTCACTGACGAATCCTGCTGAAAATCAACTGTACTATATTGAGATTTCTGAAAATCAGAAACCAGGTACGAAGTTCGCCGTGCAGTGGTTTCGCTGCTTAGCAGATCGTACTGCCTACGAACTATTTCGGAAAGCGAACGTACTGATGGCGAAATTTTTGTTTCTTCGAGCATGGTTAAAAACTCGTCGCGGGTAACAAAACGCTGGTGACGTCCTTCGAAATCGCATGTTAGCAGTTGAAACAAATCCGTTGATTTGTAAGCAGATACAATTTCACGGGCTTTTTGTTTCGATTCATCAAGGAGAGAACCATTGGTACCAACGGCTTCCATACTGAACGAATTATCAACAAAAATGCTTACTGCATTTCGGGCTGCAATTTTCGATTGTTTATCCGAAAACGGAATGTAAGGTTGCGCAAAAGCCAGCACCAGCGCAGCAATGGCTAAAATGCGTATAGCAAGGATAAGCAGATGTCGGAGCTGCGACTGTTTCTGCGTTTGCTGTTTAAGCTCCTGCAGGAAACGCACATTGGTAAAGTAAACCTTACGAAACCGCCTGAAATTGAACAGGTGGATTATTACAGGAATAGCAATAGCCAGTAAACCGAAAAGATATAAGGGATTAACAAATTGCATGGTGAAGTAATACGCGCTTTTTTGCAGAAATATTGTGCAAAAGTAAGGAATTTGAGGGAGATAAAGAGCGGAAGATATAGATTGAAATCGAATGAAATAACTTAACGCCAAAGTTTTGCCACGAAGAAATAACGAACGGCTGTGATCAATATAAGATATGTGTATATTTTTGGGATTTATTTCCCGGCAGGAATCTGAACCGAACTTTTTTCGGTACTCAGTGTATCTGCAATTTTATACAGATTTATTGTAAATTTTTGATCTTTTACAGCTTCATTAATTCTTGCTTCCAAAAGGCTGTCAATATAGTTTTCTTTAATATTAATATGCTCAACCTTTTGCTTATTGTTAAGAGTATTAAACAGATATAATCCTCCCATAACCATTGAAATGACAAGAGCGGCAAGTGCAGCAAACCGGGTTAGCCTGTCGGGTTTAAATCGTTTTGATTTTGATTGGGAATTTACTGAATCCGATAAAGTAATAACCTCGTTATCATTGGATTGAACTGTAACACTAACTGGAATATGGCGTTCGAGCAGTTCTTCAAAATAATCAGCAATTGTATCTTTAATCAACGAATCAATCGACTGCCGCAGCGAAGCGTAATTTATAAAACCACTAACAACCAGCAAAGTAAAATTAATGCGGAGCGAACCTTCTTTTTCCTTATAATTTAAAAAATAAACCCGGGTATTTTCACGTACGATTACGCTCCTTTCAATATTGGATTGAATAAAATCGCGTACAGGGTTTTCGATCCCTTTGCTGCCGGGGCGGGCATTGTTTCGAAACACAGTAAGCTCATCTTTAAGTAAATCAAGCAACTCCATAAACGAAGAATCCTTATCCTTTATACGGATAGAGAATTCGATTTCGCGAATAGTAACAGAAGTATTGTTATTGGCCCGGACCATGAGTTGCAATTGAAGATTCAGATATGTTACAGAGATTAATTAACAAAAGGGCAAAAGGTAATATTCAACTTTAGTAGTTGTGTTGTAATATTCGGACAAAAGTACATTTCATCAATCCATTATTAAAGATATTTATAAATTTTACTGGTTCGGGAATAATAGGTTAAATTGATTTTTAAGAAATTAAAGATAATCTGCGACCCCTGGTTTAAACGATACATTTCATTTATCTCCCGATAACTCATATTCACTCCGTATCTTTGCAGCCCTTAAGCGCTAATTATGAAATTTGAACAATACACTCTCGCCCCCGAATTAAAAAGAAGCATCGAAGAATCTGGCTTCCGCCGACCCACCGATATTCAATACAAGAGTATAGGACCGATATTGCATGGCGATGATGTGCTTGCCATTGCTCAAACCGGCACCGGTAAAACTGCAGCCTTTGCTATACCTGTAATAAATATGCTTCACGAGCAAAAAACTTCGAGTCGCAGCCATGGTATCCGCTGTATTGTTATGGCTCCAACCAGGGAACTTGCGTTGCAGATTACTGAAGTTTTTCAGGCAATAGGGCAACATACCCGTGTAAAAACTTACTGCCTGATGGGCGGCGTGGAACAGGATCCGCAAATCGCAAAACTTGAACAAGGTGTTGATATTGTAGTTGCTACTCCAGGTCGTATGTTCGATTTGGTAAGCCAGGGACATCTCGATCTGAGCCGCATCGAAATCCTGATTCTTGATGAAGCCGACCATATGCTTGACCTAGGATTTATTAATGATATACAGCAACTTGTAAGGAAACTGCCGCGAAACAGGCAGACACTGTTTTTCTCAGCTACCATCAATCCTTATATCAAGAAAATAGCTTATTCGCTGGTAACAAACCCGATCAGGATTCAGATTTCGCCCAAAGATCCGGTAGCACGTAATATTGAACATTCGGTTGCTTTTATCGAAATGGACGATAAACGATTTTTTCTCGAACGGCTTGTGAATGAGAACCCTGAGAGTAAAATCCTGGTTTTTGTACGTACAAAAGTGCGGGCCGAACGGGTTAACCTTGCTATGGACAGGCTGAATATAAAATGTGAAACCATTCACGGCGACAAGGAGCAGGTTGACAGGCTAATGGTTATGAAACGATTTAAAAACGGTGAATTTAAAATACTCATAGCCACTGATGTAAGTGCCCGGGGAATTGATATTCCAAGTGTTGATTTTGTAGTGAATTACGATTTGCCGGAAAAACCTGAAAATTATGTCCACCGCGTTGGTCGCACCGGGCGTGCTGATAAAAAAGGAATCGCCGTTTCGTTTTGCAGTAAGGAAGAAAAACCTATGCTCGAAGAAATTGAAGAATATATCGGCAAACCGGTGGAAGTAATGGAAATTAACAAAACCGAATACAACCAGACCCTTGCTTTTACTGCTGAAACCAAATCGGATTGGAAGACTTTACTGCGCGACGCTGAAGCGGAAGAGTTGACAAGGAAGAAGAGGAAGAAACGGTAGTTTTTGAGAAGGGAGATTGAACGAGGGGAAACACGGCGAGGGGAAACAATGCGAGGAAAGACAAGGCGACAAGGAGAGGGGAGAAAGGGCGAGGGGCTTGATTTTATGCTTCTAAACCAGCGAAAATCTGTATCGCAGAAATCAGAAAACAGCTTCATTCCTTAATTTTAAAAAACGCTTCCTGTGTCCTAAAACCTTCATTCCTGACGAATTCTTTAAACTGCTTTTTATTCGGTGAAAATATATAAGGAACGGTGTCCTGCATGGTTTCAGTAATCGTTTTAAGCTGATCAATATCTTCGCGGTTGTTAATGCTGCTTAAAATCAATTTCCCTTTTTGTAATTCAAGTTTTTGCACATGCCAGATATCTGGGTTTATATTCATATTCAAAAAATAATACCCTTTAAATTTCTTCAACACATTTTTCTGATTGATCACAAACAAGGTATCCGTTTCATAAATATGCTTTACTACGGAATCACCTTCAATCTGAACAAGAGTTCCTTCATTGGTTTCCAGGTCAAAAAGTGAATCACCAATCAGTTGCACAGTACTATCGAGCAGGCTAACATGAGTTTTATTATAAAAATCATAAATTCGCACTAACGTTTTTTCGGTAACATAGAGAATAGAATTATCTTCCTCACTCCTGAACTCGCCAAACAAACGATCAGGGAAACGCTGGAGCTCAGTCACATCTATAGGTTGCGGCTTGTCAAAAGTAACTGGAGGCTGACAGGCAATAAGAATAAATACTGTCAAAAACTGGGAAAATACGATCTTTCGTTTCATACAGATTGATTTTAGTATTGTTATGAAATGTGATAAATTAAGGTATGCTGAAATTGTTCAGTATGGCACCTGGCTTAATAGAAACGTGAGGAATACAATTATCAGGATTAGTAACGCAATTCGAGAAGCAGAAAGTATGTCGAAATAAAAAAAAATTGTTATCAATTAAGTAAACCTCTATTTTCCCTAATTTCATCCCGAATTTTGAAGCCATTTTATGGAAAAAACAGCACCTCAAATTGAACATGAATGGCTCGGAATACTGCAGCCTGAATTTGAAAAACCTTATTTCAATACATTGAAATCGTTTCTTATGGAGGAAAAGCGAATGTATAAAGTTTTTCCTCCCGGCAACCGGATATTTGCAGCTTTCGATCATACGCCATTCAGCAAAGTTAAAGCAGTAATTCTCGGACAGGATCCATATCATAATGACGGTCAGGCTCATGGTCTTTGCTTTTCGGTTCCTGATGGAGTTGCCATTCCGCCATCGCTCATTAATATATATAAAGAACTGAATTCGGATCTTGGTATACAGATTCCGCGTTCGGGCAACCTTGAAAAATGGGCAAACCAGGGTGTTCTGCTTTTAAACGCTACGCTTACCGTCCGCGCTTACCTGGCAGGTTCGCATCAGAAGCACGGATGGGAAACCTTTACTGATGAAGTAATCCGTCAACTTTCGGCCCGACACCACGGCCTGGTTTTTATCCTCTGGGGAAGCTATGCGCAGGCAAAAGAAAGTATGATCGACACCTCGAAACATCATATATTGAAAGCCGTGCATCCTTCTCCTTTATCTGTTTACCGCGGATTTTTCGGCTGCCGGCATTTCTCAAAAACCAACGAACTTCTAATCGCAGCAGGGAAAGAACCGATTGACTGGAATCTATCCTGAAAATTCCATCAGGCAGATTAGTCATAACTTTAACCTTTTCAAGTTGTTTACTATTTGATTTAAACATCAATAAAGAAGAATATGACTCAGGAAGCATCATGGTATTATCCTCTTCCCAACGGAAGTGTTCAATGCACGCTTTGCCCTCATATGTGCATCCTTGCAGATGGTAAAACGGGTATTTGCAGGGTAAGGGTTAATAATCAGGGGATATTACATACCGAAGTTTTTGGATTTGTGTCGGCAATTAATTTCGATCCGGTTGAGAAAAAACCGTTATATCATTTTTATCCAGGCTCTACCATTCTTTCAATAGGAACTTATGGCTGCAACCTGCGATGTTTTTTCTGCCAGAATTGTACTATTTCGCAAACAGGTGCTGATCCTGAATTGCCACGGACTTATTTCACTCCCGAACAAATTGTAAAATCAGCACTAAATCATTCCGGAAATATCGGTATCGCATTTACTTACAACGAGCCAATTGTTTGGTTCGAGTATATGTATGAAACCGCAAAACTCGCTAAGCAGGCCGGGCTTGTTACTGTTATGGTTTCAAATGGATTTATAAATCCTGAACCTTTGAAAGCCTTGCTCGAAGTTATTGATGCATTTAGTATTGATTTAAAATCCTTTAACAACGATTTTTATTCAAAAGTTACATCCTCGAAACTGGAACCGGTAAAAGAAACGCTGAAACAAATTAAAGCCGCTGACAAACATGTTGAAATAGTAAATCTGGTAATCCCTGGTTTGAATGACGATGATGATGTTTTTACAGAAATGGTAAAATGGATTTCGAAAGAAATTGGAAAAGATACAGTGCTGCATATTTCGAGATATTTTCCTAGTTATAAACTGGTAACTGAAGCTACTCCTAAGGCGGTGATGAGCAGGGTTAAACGTATTGCCGAAAAACATCTGCGGTATGTTTATACCGGAAATATGTATGCCGACAGCAACGACACAAACTGCCAGTTTTGCAATAATACATTAATTAGCAGGCAATTATATGAAACGAGAGTTGTTGGAATAAATTTAGAAGGTAAATGCACCCAATGTGGAAACTTTTTTCTTAAAAAAACTTAATTTTATTTCCCGTTTAAATTCTTTTATACTACTTTTGAAAACTCAGTACGGTTTTTTTCATCTATAAGTAAGCAATTACTTTTCATTAAACTCGTTTTCATGGCTTTTCAAAAGAACATAATTACCTTATTTATCTCATTGATTTTCAGCATGTCAGCTATTATGGTATCCGCTCAGCAACTGGAGAGCGAACCAGCAGGAGGCATGGACGAAAACGAACTCGAAGAATCAGAATTGTTGCTTCCACCTTCGTCTTCGGCAGTTCCATCCATCATGGATATTCCATTTTTGAATAAATATTATACAAGTTGGGATACCATGTATGTTAGAAGGTATTCAGAAGCTCCTCCATCAATAGGTGATTCAATTAGCCTTCCGCTTTTTAACGAATATTCAACAGGTTTCGCATTTCCGGTTGAAGGTGATTTTCTGTCACCATTCGGATACCGCGGCCGCCGGGTACATTCAGGTGTTGATATTAAACTTGAAGCAGGAGACCCGGTAAGTGTTGCGTTCGATGGAGTTGTGCGTATGGCACGCTATTATTCAGGCTATGGCAATTGTGTTGTAGTAAGGCATTACAATGGAATTGAAACGCTATACGGTCATCTTTCGAAAATAAAAGTAAATATTAATCAGGAAGTAAAAGCAGGTGATGTTATTGGACTTGGCGGACGTACCGGCCGGGCATCATGCAACCACCTTCATTTCGAAACCCGTTTCCAGGGCAAGGCATTTAATCCAAAACAAATTATTGATTTCAATACTTTTAGTCTGATTTCAGATACTTTCAATGTTACCAAAGCTACATATGGCTTATCGCGCGATTACCTGCCATCAAATTCATCTGATGAGTTTACAACTGATAATAGCACTTACAAACCGAAAGCAAAATCCTCAAAATCGAAAAAATACCATACTATCAGAAGTGGTGATACGCTAAGTGCTTTATCAAGAAAATATGGTACTTCGGTGAAACAAATATGTTCCATAAACGGTATTAAACCTTCAAAAAAACTACAGTTAGGAACAAAATTGAGAGTAAAATAATCCTTTTTGTTTTTGAAATAGTGTATTTCGGGGCCTGGAATTTTCCGGCCTCGTTTTTTTTGTAATTTTATCCCAAATTTAAGCCAGCTTTATTTTGAATGTTTCTACCCGATTAGTTTCCTACACCTTTTTCCGGATATTCCCTATCCTGTTTTTGTTTTCCGGATGCAATCCTGCTCTCAATATCACCGGGATGGACATTGGAAGCCTTTATACCGGACAAAAAGAAAATTCATTGCAACTTAACCAACTTTATAATTTAAACGACAGTTTAACTACTATCAGCATTGTATTGCCCGCCGGACTTATTAAACCTGACCCTGGTACAAAAAAATACTCGAAAAGAGGAACACTGAAATATGAAATTATCGGTGAAGGCAAGCGCATCGGACTGGTTGACAGTGCTACTTTCGTTATTGCGGATACAACGGAGTATTTAAGTTCAATCAGCCATACCTGGACTTTCAAAGCTCCGGCAGGAATTGATTATTTTGTAAAAGCTACTTACTCGGTTCCAGGTATATTAGACGATTTTCTGTTACTCGAATTTTTCAGTAAAAAAAACCGGTCTTGTCAATCATGGTTCCGTTTTCAAACGGAAACAGGGGATTACATTTCGGGCAACAAGACCCCTTATATTATGCCATTAAGGCTTGTAACGGAGGATACCAGCAGCAGGAAATTCCTGGTAAAATATTTTATACGCGATTTTAATGTGCCTATTCCTGCATTTGTCGAGAAATACCGGGCTCCTTTCAATTATTCGCCCGACAGCACTTTTATACTCGAAACCAGAAATGGAAAAACACCGTTTTTTGTTCCTGAAAAAACCGGATTTTATTTTTTTCAGCCTGATACTTCAATCCTTCAGGGACCTACACTTTTCAGGATGAATGCTGGTTTCCCAAAGGTTACACAACATTCGCTTATGCTCATTGCTTTAAAATATATTACCTCAGCAAAAGAGTTTCAGCAATTGAAATCGTATGAATATCCTAAAGTTGCCGTTGATAGTTTCTGGATTGTAAATGCCGGACGGCCTGATCTTGCAACCGAGCTCATCCGTAAATATTACCTCCGCGTTGAGACTGCCAACAAACTATTTACATCCTTTACTGATGGCTGGAAAACCGATCGTGGAATGATATTTATTGTAATTGGAAAACCTGTAAAAGTTTTCAGAAGCTTTGATCAGGAAGTATGGATTTATGGCGAATACGATGATCCAAGAGCTTTGAAATTCTATTTCAACAAAGCCGAAAACCCTTTTACCAATAACGATTACGTACTTATACGAAATCAATACTACAAATCATCCTGGTACCAGAATGTGCAGATATGGAGGAGGTGATTGGGGGAGATAGGGGGACAAGGAGACAAGGAGACAAGGAGATGGGGAGATGGGGAGATGGGGAGATA
>JBBSDC010000004.1:0-60769 GCA_038249705.1 Bacteroidales bacterium
CACTATTCACTATTCACTATTCACTATTCACTATTCACTATTCACTATTCACTATTCACTATTCACTATTCACTATTCACTATTCACTATTCACTATTCACTATTCACTATTCACTATTCACTACCTTCCGCTATACATATTCTCATAATACTTCAGGTAATTCCCCGAAGTAACTTCGTCGAGCCATTTCTCATTTTCGAGGTACCAGGCAACTGTTTTTTCAAACCCTTCGTTAAACTGAACTTCAGGTTGCCAGCCAATTGTTTCGTGTAATTTGGTGGCATCGATGGCATAACGCAAATCATGACCGGCACGATCCTTAACATACGTTATCAGGTTTTCGCTTTCCCCTTCAGTTCTGCATAACATTCGGTCCATGATGCGGCAAAGGGTTTTCACAATATCGATATTCTGACGTTCGTTATTACCTCCTATATTGTAGGTTTCGCCATTTAACCCATTTTCATAAATCAGGTCGATGGCTTTTGCATGATCTTCTACATACAACCAGTCGCGTACATTGGTTCCTTGTCCGTAAACAGGAAGTGGTTTTTTATTACGTATATTGTTAATAATTAGCGGGATCAGCTTTTCGGGAAACTGATTAGGCCCATAATTATTCGAACAGTTCGAAATTACAACCGGTAAGCCATATGTATGATTGTAAGCTCTTACCAGATGGTCGCTGCTGGCTTTGGATGCCGAATACGGACTACGCGGATCGTAAGGTGTGGTTTCGAGGAATTTGCCTTCATCACCCAGCGAACCATACACTTCATCAGTAGAAACATGATAAAAACGTTTCCCGTCAAAATTGTCTTTCCAGGCATGCTTTGCTGCATTCAGCAAGTTTACGGTTCCAACAATATTGGTCATGATAAACTCTTTGGGGTTGGTGATTGACCGATCCACATGCGATTCGGCAGCAAGGTGAATTACCCCATCGAACTGATAAGCATCAAACGTAGACATCACAAAATCCTCATCCACGATATCTCCTTTAACAAACTCGTAATTAGGCAGTTTGTCGATATCGGAAAGATTAGCCAGGTTACCGGCATAGGTAAGTTTATCTAAATTTACAATGAGTGTTCCGGGATATTTATTTACAAATAATCGTACCAGATGCGATCCTATAAAACCGGCTCCACCGGTTATCAGTATTTTTTTCATATTATCTTTTTTCAAAAATTAGCTTTTATAATGGTGACTAAAAGTACGATTTTTCCAAATACCTGTTGGGTTTGAAAAAAAACATCTACTTCTTTCCCAACGCTTTTTCCCATTCCCAGGAAGTAAGCATCATTTCATCAATGCCTTTTTCGGCTTTCCATCCAAGCTCATCATTTGCAAAACGGGTGTCGGCCCACACTTTTTCAATATCGCCGGGGCGCCTGGGTACAATTTTATAATTCAGTTTCACGCCGCTTACTTTCTCGAAAGCATTAATAACTTCCAGAACAGA
Source organism: Bacteroidales bacterium (assembly GCA_038249705.1). Taxonomy (GTDB): domain Bacteria; phylum Bacteroidota; class Bacteroidia; order Bacteroidales; family UBA4417; genus UBA4417. Next base: position 1,467 of record JBBSDC010000004.1, read on the forward strand.
AAAACCATTGCCTGTCCCCAGGTTGAAAATTTCGAGTTCTGATTTTCCTTTATCGTTCATCATTCGTTCAACAGCAATAACGTGTGCTTTGGCGAGATCAACAACATGAATATAATCGCGAACTGCAGTTCCGTCAATTGTATCATAGTCATTGCCGAAAACGCTGAGGCATTCGCGTTTACCAATAGCTGTCTGAGTAATAAATGGCACGAGGTTATTCGGAACGCCAAGGGGTAATTCGCCGATTAATGAGCTATGATGCGCCCCGATCGGATTAAAATACCTTAAGGCAATAGTACGCAAACCATGCGCCGGAGCAGTGAAACGAAGAATATCCTCACACATCTGCTTTGTATTTCCGTAGGCTGACCAGGCCGGTTTGAGAGGTGCTTGCTCGGTAACAGGCAACTCATCAGGTTGACCATAAACGGTACAAGATGAAGAAAACACAATATTTTTGATTGAATGGACTTTCATCCCTTCGAGGAGATTGATGAGAGATTGCAGATTATTGCGATAATAATCAAGCGGTTTGGCCATTGATTCGCCTACCGCTTTATATGCTGCGAAATGAATTATTCCGTCAATATCAGAATGAGTAATGAAAAAATCAGCAGTGAGTGCCTGATCAGCCAGATCAAACTGGTAAAAATCCGGTTTAATTCCGGTAATTGCTTCTATGTTATCAAGTACCTCAAGGGTTGAATTTGAGAGATTATCTACTATAACAACCTGATATCCATTTTGCTGAAGTTCGACAACCGTATGTGAACCTATAAAACCTGTTCCTCCGGTAACTAATATTTTTTTCATACAATCCTAAAGATTAAATTCATTATACTTTTTAATAACAAAGTTTTAACCACACATGTTTTGCAAACTGCTAAATCAGATATGAGCATTGCAGGCTAAAAAAAATATCTCATACCATATTTAGTGAAACTTACTTAATTAACTTCCTCAAAACTTATTTATTCACCTTTACTTACCATTCCATTCCTGAGATGATAGGTAATTTTACTCTCGGGACAATCGGCATTGCCATCCTGATCAAACTTCAGTTTATGGCCATATTCGCTCATCCAGCCGGTTTGGCGTGCGGGATTTCCAACAACCAAAGCATAGGCGGAAACGTTTTTGGTTACAACGGCACCGGCTCCGATAAACGAAAATTCGCCGATTTCAATACCACACACAATTGTTGCATTTGCGCCTATTGTTGCTCCTTTGCGGACGAAAGTACGTGCATACTCATTTTTCCGGTTTACAGCGCTGCGTGGATTAATAACATTAGTAAAAACCATCGAAGGACCAAGAAAAACGTCATCTTCACACACAACTCCGGTATAAATAGAAACGTTATTCTGAATTTTCACATTTTTACCAAGCACTACGTCGGGCGAAACAACTACATTTTGGCCAATATTACATCCTTCGCCAATAATACACCCGGGCATAATGTGCGAAAAATGCCAGATTCGGGTTCCGTTTCCTATATTGCATCCTTCATCAATTATTGCTGAAGCATGCGCAAAATATCCTTTGTCAACCATACACTTGTTTTACTCCTTCTATCACTGGCACCAATGCCAAATATTTGGGGTTGTTTAATTATTTCTATTCGTGTTCTAAAAATTCAAGTACTGAAGAAGTGATATATATTAACTGCTCTTCATCCATTTCGGTATGCATAGGTAATGAAATCACTGTTTTACTCAGTTGCTCTGTGACCGGGAAATCGCCAGGTTTATAACGTGGATCTAGGTATGCTTTCTGCAAATGAATCGGAACCGGGTAATAAATCATAGCCGGAATATTTTTTGTAGCCAGAAATTCCTGCAGCATGCTGCGATCAATTCCGTGAACCTGCAATGTGTATTGATGAAATACATGCGTTGAGTTTCCTGAAAGTACCGGAGTTATCAGTTCCGTCCTGTTACTGAAAGCAGTATTGTATGCTTGGGCAACCCTTTGACGGGCTTTTACATATTCATCAAGGTATTGAAGCTTAACTTTCAGCACGGCAGCCTGCAAACTGTCCAACCGGCTGTTAACTCCAATATCATCATGGTAATACCTTACGGTCATACCATGATTTACGATTGATCGGAGTTTAATGGCAAGAGCATCATCATTGGTAAAAATAGCTCCGCCATCGCCATAACAGCCAAGATTCTTTGAAGGGAAAAAAGATGTACAGCCTATATGAGCTATGGTTCCTGATTTTTTCCATTCGCCGGCAGCATTCCGGTAATCGGATCCGATTGACTGGCATGCATCTTCAATAACATAAAGATTGTGCTCTTTTGCTATTTGCATTATGGCATCCATATCAGCGGTTTGCCCAAAAAGATGAACCGGCACTATAGCCTTGGTTCGGGGAGTAATCGCCTTCGAAATGGCTTCGGGGCTGATATTGAAAGTTTCCGGATCAACATCAACCAACACAGGAACAAGGCCAAGTATCGCTATTACTTCGGCAGTAGCAATAAATGTAAAATCGGGTGCAATTACCTCATCGCCAGGCTTAAGACCTAAAGCCATCATCGATATCTGCAAAGCATCGGTTCCATTGGCACACGGAATCACATGTTTGACCCCGAGGTATTTTTCAAGATCTGTCTGAAATTCTTTTACTGCCGGTCCGTTAATAAAGGAAGTTGAATTAATTACCTCATTGATAGCATTGTCGATTTCGGGTTTAATTTTCTCATACTGAGCCTTTAGGTCGACCATTGAAATTTTTTGCATAATCCTGAAAAAATAAATTAGAAATTCACGGGTGCAAATATATCCAATGTTGAGGTGTAAACTTAGATTGAAGTTGTTTAAAATTCTAAAAAAAACATAAGAATCCTAAAAAACCAGAAAAATTTCTCACATCAACCGTTAGCTCCTTTCGATTTGTATCTTTGCAGGCATATTTTAAAGTGGGATCATGAAATTACCAGGAATTTATTACATAATTACTTTTACTCTCTTACTGGCGCCTGCGATAAGCCGTTCGCAGGTTAATGTAAAAGATTCAGCCCTTAGTGTTGGAATGATTTACCCCACTTATGCTTTTAGCATGCCAGGCGGCGATATGACTGACAGATTCGGGTTTTCCCATCATATTGGCGCCGGATACATGTATAAAGCTGCGAACGGATGGAGCATTGCTTTCGAAGCAAATTTCATTTTCCGCGATGGAGTAAAGAATCCGGGTAGTATTCTTTCGGGCATAACAACTTCTGATGGATTTATTATTGACGAAGGTGGCGTGTTTGCTAACGTGATGTTACTTCAACGGGGATTTACCATGTGGGCTAAAGTTGGTAAACTTTTCCCTTTGGCCAGGCCAAATCCAAATTCAGGAATACTGGTTCAGTTTGGCGGGGGAATGTTACAACATAAAATAAAAATTGAAATCCCTACTAATTCGGTACCTGCACTTAGCGGCGACTATGTAAAAGGATACGACCATTTATGCAGCGGACCTGCAATATCGCAGTTTGTTGGATTTCAGCACCTTGGGAATTCACGAAAAATAAATTTCTTTGCCGGTCTCGAATTCACAGAAGCATACACATTATCACGGCGCTCATATTATTTCAATGAAATGAAACGTCCGGATGAAAAACGCTTCGATATGATGAGCAGTGTTAAAATTGGCTGGTATCTGCCTTTCTATAAAAAGACACGCGAAAAGTTCTATTATTATTAACAGAACACATCAATATCCCTGAGCCATGCAGCATATATATTCTTTCCTGATAGTGTGTTACGGTATTTTAATCCGGATTGCTTCGGTTTTTAATCCTAAAGCTGCGCTATGGATTAAAGGACGTAAAAACTACTGGGCTATTCTTGAAAACACATTCCGGGCACCTAAATATACTAACCCTTCGAGGAAACTTGCCTGGTTCCATTGCGCTTCCTTAGGCGAATTCGAACAAGGGAGACCTATTATTGAAGCATTCGGACAACAATATCCAGGATACCTGATTTTGATAACTTTTTATAGTCCTTCGGGATACGAAGTCAGGAAGGCATATACTGGAGCTGATCTTATTCTTTACTTGCCTCTCGATACACAATCGAATGCCCGAAAGTTTGTTGATACCGTTAAACCGGATATTGTTTTTTACGTCAAATATGAATTCTGGTTCAATTTCCTTAGTTACTTGCAATCGAAAAAAATACCTTTAATACTGGTTTCGGCTGTATTTCGTCCGGATCAGCATTTCTTTAAAGGATATGCTGAATGGCCACGTAAAATACTCAAGGGGTTTACAAAAATATTTGTGCAGAGTGAAGACTCGAAAGAGCTTTTGCAGTTTATAGGCATCGAAAATGCAGAAATAAGTGGCGATACCCGTTTCGACCGCGTTGCTGCTGTTGCCGAAAATCCACAACCTGTTGAAATTGCTGAATCTTTTTCAGCCGGGCATCGTGTTTTTGTTGCAGGAAGTATATGGCCAGCTGATGAAGACCTGATTTTCGGCCTGATCAAAAACAATACCCACAACCTTCGTTTTATTATTGCTCCTCACGAAATTAAGCCCGAACATCTTGAATCGATCATGCAAAAAGCTGGTTCGAAAGCAGTACAGCTATCGACGACCAACACCGTAGATGTAAAAAATGCCGAAATACTGATAATTGATTCTATCGGACAACTTTCGCAGCTATACCAGTATGGAGCAGTGGCTTATATCGGAGGCGGATTTGGCGTCGGCATTCATAATATACTGGAAGCCGCCGCGTTCGGGTTACCGGTATTTTTCGGACCGAATTACCATAAATTTAAAGAAGCAAAAGACCTTATTAAATTAAAAGGAGCTTTTGAAATTAAAAACGGGGAAGAATTATTAAAAAAAACAGATGAGCTGCTCGCTGATGATCAAAAACTTGCATCCACTTCGTTGGTGAGTAAAAATTATGTACTGAGTGGTAAAGGCGCTACTGCAATTATTCTACAACGTGTTAATGAACTTATTAGCTCAGGGATATAACAAATATTTAAACTGCTGATTGCGCAGCTGAGGTTCAAATCCGGCTTCTTTTATTGCGTGTTGAATTCCTTCTTCATCAAATTTATAATTCGCCCCGGCAACACTTACTACGTTTTCCTCAATCATTATCGAACCAAAATCATTGGCGCCCGAATGCAGGCATAGCTGAGCAGCTTCCTTTCCAACCGTTAACCACGATGCCTGTATATTTGAAATATTTGGTAACATCAGCCTGCACATTGCAATAGTCCGAACATACTCTTCGGAAGTAACTGAATTTGAGATACCATGAATCTTTTTCAGCGTAGTACCTTCATCCTGGAAAGGCCACGGGATAAATGAAATAAAACCGGTAGCGCCTTCCGGTTTTTCATCCTGGACTTCACGAATGTATATCATATGCTGAATGCGCTCTTCCATTGTTTCAATATGACCGAACATCATGGTAGCCGAAGTGGTAAGTCCAAGCCTATGAGCCTCGCGCATTACATCAAGCCATTGTGCAACTGTACATTTATTTTTCGAAATGCTGCCACGAACCCGGTCCGAAAGTATTTCGGCTCCCGCACCAGGCAGGCTGTCGAGACCGGCAGCTATAAGTTGTTTGAGCGTTTCATGGTAAGTTATGCTTTCGAGTTGCGAAATATGCACAACTTCGGGAGGACCAAGTGCATGAAGTTTAAGACGTGGATACAGTTCCTTTAACTGCCGGAAAAGTCCGGTGTAAAAATTGAGTCCAAGTTTAGGATGCATACCACCCTGAAACAGCAATTGCTCCCCGCCACGTGCAAAAAGTTCGTCAATCTTCTCTTTATACTGCTCAATCGTTGTAATATATGCTTCCCTGTGATTTACACCTCTGTAAAAGTTGCAGAACTGGCATCCCGAAACACATACATTAGTGTAATTTACATTCCGGTCGATAAGCCATGTAACCTTTTTGTCCGGATGAAGCCGTGTACGCACTTCGTTGGCAGCGAACATAAGTTCGGCAGTTGAAGCGTCTAAATACAATGTAAGACCTTCATCAAGAGTTAGATGCGAGCCTTCTATTGCCTTTTTAAGAATGTGGAGATGCGCCATAATGAGTAATTGGTGCAAAAGTAAGTATTTTAGTATCGCAACTTAAAACCCTACTAAATCAATAGAAGACGAAATTTAATTGAGTAAACTAAATTATAACTCCTAGTACTATTGATTTGATAAACAGCGAACATACTATCTATAAAAGCCTTATTACTGATTATAAATATCGAAATCAAGCACTTTCAGTCGCCATTGATTTTCCATTTTACAATGCCGGTATCGCAGCAGGTAAGAGGTGGTTCCAAGAGCAATAAACGACCCGCCTACCCAGTAGATTGTATTATCTATAACCGGTTTCTCATCATTAATACCATGATTTATCATACTTCCACCGGCATATAAGGCTGATGCAAGGATGAGTTTTTTCCAGCTATACAAGAACCAGGTGCGTGGACGCATTACTTCATTTACTTTGCCTATATGAAAAGTATATTCCTTATTAATAGTGCATAGCGAATCGTCAATATAAGTGATTTCGCCGGATACCCTGAACTCAGGGTCACCAATACGGATGGAAATTTTATCTCCTTTTTCGTATAGAAAACGTTTGGCTTTTCCCGGTTTCTGGAGCAATAAAACTTTCTGGGCTTCAGCTGCCTGGCTGAAAATCAATAACAAAACTGTCCCGAAAATGAGTAAACGAAAATTCATATCCTGATACTTTAATTTAGATAAAATTAAACAATTAAGTTAGAACTGAGTAGTTAATTTTTACTAAAAAGATTGGATTAATCCATATTGATTCAATCAGGCAAAATTCAAAATATTGATAATTTCGTATTCCTTGAATTCACATTTTTTAGCCCGAAACTTTTCATGTCGGCAGGTCATCAGATGTATTTCAGGGAGTGAATAAATCTGAAACCACAATGAGGCGTCATATATTCTAAAACGAGATTCAGAATAAAAAATAACGTTAAATTTCATTAAAAAAAACAGAAGGTTAAAACCTATGCGAACAAAATAATACATTTCCAGTTATATACTCTCCGATCTAAAAAAATCATACCTTTGCACCCCTAAAAATCAGTTATAAAAATGGAACAACTTACTGTTGAAAACAATATGAAATATAAAGTACATGATATCGCGCTCGCCGACTGGGGCCGTAAAGAAATTGAAATTGCCGAAAAGGAAATGCCCGGTCTGATGAGTATCCGTCGCAAATACACAGCTGAGAAACCACTGAAAGGTGCCCGTATTACTGGCTCCTTACATATGACTATTCAAACGGCTGTATTAATCGAAACACTTGCTGATCTTGGCGCTGAAGTACGCTGGGCAAGCTGTAACATATTTTCGACCCAGGATCATGCTGCTGCTGCAATTGCTGCCGCCGGCATTCCTGTATTTGCATGGAAAGGCGAAACTCTCGACGAATACTGGTGGTGTACCAACCAGGCACTCACCTTTGAAGGCGGTAAAGGCCCGCATTTGATTGTTGACGATGGCGGCGATGCTACTTTACTGATCCACAAAGGATTTGCAGCCGAGAAAAATCCAGCTTTACTCGAAGTAGCCGGAACAAACGCCGAAGAGCAGGTAATTATGAATCTCCTTCGTGAAACATATATTGAAAATCCTGAAAAATGGCATGGTGTTGTTGCTGACTGGAAAGGCGTTTCGGAAGAAACCACCACCGGCGTTCACCGTTTATACCAGATGATGGAAAAAGGAGAACTCCTGATACCGGCTATCAATGTAAATGACTCAGTTACCAAATCGAAATTCGACAACCTTTATGGATGCCGCGAATCACTTGCTGATGGAATAAAACGTGCTACCGATGTAATGCTTGCCGGTAAAGTTGTGGTTGTTTGCGGGTATGGCGATGTTGGGAAAGGAAGTGCAAAATCAATGCGCGCTTATGGTGCAAGGGTTATTGTTACCGAAATTGATCCGATTTGTGCATTACAGGCAGCAATGGAAGGCTTCGAAATAACAACCATCGAAGACGCTTTACCCGAAGGAAATATTTATGTTACCACTACTGGCAACAAGGATGTGATTACGGTTGAGCATATGATGAAAATGAAAGATCAGGCTATCGTTTGTAATATTGGTCATTTCGATAATGAAATTCAGGTTGATAAACTGAATACCATGTCGGATGTTCAAAAAATTGAGATCAAACCTCAGGTTGACAAATATAGTTTCCCCGACGGCCATTCTATTTTTATGCTTGCCGAAGGTCGTTTGGTTAACCTGGGATGCGCAACAGGACATCCATCCTTTGTAATGAGCAATTCATTTTCGAACCAGACTTTAGCTCAGCTCGATTTGTGGAAAAACAACTACGAAGTTGGTGTTTACCGTTTGCCGAAATACCTCGACGAAGAAGTTGCCCGTTTACATCTCGAACAATTAGGTGTTAAACTTACAAGGCTAACTCCTGAACAGGCTGATTATATTTCGGTACCGGCTGATGGCCCTTACAAATCAGAGCATTATCGTTACTAAGCTTATCCTGAAAATATTAAAAGGCTGTCAAAAAAAAATATTTGACAGCCTTTTATTTTATTTGAGACCATTTTAGCTGATTCCGCTTAGGTTTATTGCACTTATTCAGTAAGCGGGCAATCCTGTTCGAAAAATTTGAATTACCAGTCCTGTTCGAAAATTATACCTTATTAATTATAAACATACAAAACGTCCCCATCATAGTTCCACCTGTATTGCATGAGTGTGTATGGCGATGGCCCTTCGTAAGGCGTACCGTCATAGAGGATAAATTTCGACATACAAACCGAATCTACACATGTGCTGCCTGAAGGCTCAACTGAAACCCGGGCACCGGTTTTTTCCGGATCATAAGGGCAACAGCGTTCATATACAACAAACTGTTCGCGCAGGATACGGTATATCACAATTCCTCTGTATCCACCGTTTACATACCTGTAACCGCCAATCGGAATATAATCCATGGAATCAGGATACAATTGAAGGTTCACGTAAACATAAGGTATCAAAGGTTGATTGTCCTTATCGCATCCAGGAACTACCAGCAAAAGAAGAATTATTAAAGCAAGGATACGCATATCAACAATTAAGGGGTGAAAATTTCGTTGTAAAAGTAATACTTACAATTTCAGAAACAACTGGTTGGAATTAAAATTGCGTTTGCTGCTTTTTTAAACAATCGCTTGAAACGAAATCTGATTTTTCACTTGCAAACAATACAACCTTTAAACAATGATCATATCCACAAACAAAAACCGGGCTTTATTACTTGCCGCTTTTCTTATATGTTCAATAACCATTTTTACCGGTTCCGGATGTAGTATTTTACGAAAGGACAAACAAACTGTTGCCGACAAAAAGAAGGAAGAAGCTGATAAAAAGGCCAGCGCGGAATATGAGAAAGCACGTGTACAGTATCAGAAGCGACAAAATAAAGAAACAAAAAAGATGATGAAGAATACCCGCAAGAAAGCTGCCAAATACAATAAACCGATGAAACGCAAAGGGCTTTTCAAAACCAAATGCGGTTAACCATGTGAATTTTTCATTAATACGATCTACTTTATACTATTAAATCACTCTCTTTTTCAACCTAGCAGTCCGTTAATAATTTCTAATAGTCTCATTATCTATAATATATAAAATAAGGTCTTTGCGTAATATTAGGCTGATAATTGCTACTTATTGTTTCGCGACACTTCGACAAGCACTTCGACAGGCTCAGTGTGGCACTCAGTGCATCGCTTTGCGATAAATAAAAATAACGGAGTATTGTTAAACTAAAAAAATAATAGGCTACCACTCTCAAAAAACTTCAAAGTTGAGTTGAGTTTTCGCTCAATATTCATATTAGTATCAGTCAATAATATTTGTACTTTTACACAAATAATTTACAGGTAATCAGCGATGGAAGACTATTATTATATATTAATAGGTATAGCCTGGGTAGCCTACTCAATTTATACCAACAGGCAGAAAGCTCTGAAAAAACAAGCTCAGGCACGCCCGGAAGGCGGTCCATCCCAATCTACTCGATTGCCAGGTAGTGGTGGTAAAACTTTGTTCGAAGACATTTTTCGTGAGTTAACAGGCGAACTTGCGCCTGCCCCTCCTGTTACCCAACCAGCCAGGCCTTCCGAATATCAGCCCCGTGATGAATTTTTCGAAACAGCGGAAACTCGTAAAAGATCGCCAAACTGGCAACCCATTCAGGAAACGGCTACTAATTTTCCTGCAAAAGAGCCGAAAACTTATGTTCAAACACATCCAATTCGTAAGCAAGTAACAAAAAATGAAAGCCTTGCAAGAAAATTTAACCTTCGCGAAGCAGTCATTTTCAGTGAATTACTGAATCGAAAATACTTTTAAGCAGGAACTTTTTGCTTTTAGGGTATCTTTTGTTAACAGAAGTTAAAAAACTTTTTACCTTTACACGCTTTTTAGAAGGTAGGATATCACTATTTACAGCAACATAACAACAAATCTTTATGGTAAGAAAATTACTCTTTCTCCTCGTTTTGCTTTTGGCAGCAAACGCAGCATTATTAGCCCAATCGGGAGCGCTGCAGGGCAAAGTTATCGACAAGACAACCAGAGAGCCAATCCCTTTCACTAACATCATTATCGAAAACAAAGGGACACAGGCAGGCGGTACAGCTTCTGACATCGATGGCAAGTACACACTTAAGCCGATTACTCCGGGTACCTATGATGTTAAAGCATCGTTCCTTGGATACAAACCGGTTCAGATTACAGGTATACCTGTCCGTTCCGGTACTATCGAATACCTGGATATTGAGCTGGAATCAACAGCTGTGCAGGTTGAAGGGGTAACTATTACCAAATACCGGATTCCTCTTATCGATAAAGATAAAACTCAATCAGGAGCTACTGTAACTTCCGAAGAAATTTCAAAAATGCCTAACCGAAGTGCTGCGTCAGTTGCAACCAGTGTTGGAGGGGTTTTCTCCCGCGACGGAGAAGTAGGTAACGTCCGCGGTCAGCGTACCGATGGTAACGTAACATATATTGACGGTATCAGGGTTCGCGGCACAGGGGGGCTTCCTGAATCAGCTATTGAGCAGGTTTCTGTAATCCTTGGCGGTGTTCCTGCACAATATGGCGATGCTACCGGAGGTATTATCAATATTACCACAAAAGGTCCTTCACGTGAGTTTGGTGGCGGACTTGAGCTGCAGACTTCACAATTCCTCGATCCTTTCGGAAGTCAGCGTGTAGGTCTTAATATGACTGGCCCGCTGTTTATGAATAAAGAAAAAACTGAGGCTTTGCTAGGGTACTTTGTAGCCGCCGATTTCAACTATCATAAGGACGGCGCAACATTACCACTTGGAATGTATAAGGTTAACGATGCCAAATTAGCCGAACTGGAGAAAAATCCTTTGCGTCCTTCAGGAACTGGATTCGGAACTTACCAGAATGCTGAATTTGTGCGTATGAGCGATCTTGAAGAGTTAAAATACACGCTTAACACCACAGGTTACGATATTAGTGCTTCCGGAAAATTAGATGTAAAAACAGGCAGCAACACCAACCTTACATTCGGTGGTTCATATAATATGTACTCTGGCAATAACTACAGCTTTTTTAACTCAATGTTCAATTACAATCGTAATTCTTACTCCGAGGGTAATGAATGGCGTGTATTTGGTAGATTTACCCAACGTTTCCCTGCTTCAAAAGACGGTAATAACCTGATTAAAAATATTTACTACTCCATTCAGGCTGACTATACCAGCATTCAGAATAAAACTGAAGATCCTGAATTAAAGGATAACCTTTTTGCTTATGGCTATGTAGGAAGATTTGATACGTACAAAACAAAAGGATATGATGTGTCTTTTGACACAGCAGGCGGAGTTGGTATGTTTAATTTTAAAATGAACGGACTCGCCGATACTCTTGTTACCTATCAGAGGGCTGAATTTAACCCCGTGATAGCTAATTACACTTCAAACTATTATGATCTGTATCCAAATCCAAGGCAGAATGATGAAATTCGTCAGGGTGGCGGAATACTTAATGGTTATTCTCCCAATGGAGTTTTCGGAGGTGTTTACAGCTTATGGTCAGCCCCAGGCAGCCAGCAGGTTGGCACACAAAATAATCCATATGGCAAAAACTTCACTCAGCAGGTTACTGCCAATATGAATTTTTCGGCCGATATTGGAAATCACGAAATAAAACTGGGTTTCACTTTTGAGCGATACAGCCAGAGCAGTTATTCCTATTCACCAATTAATTTCTGGACACAGATGTCACAGCTGACCAATTTCCATATAAAACAGCTTGATTCAATAGGAAGTGTCACTACTGGCGATACTACTTTATTTGGCATTACTTCAGCCTATACAAAAACCGACTATAACATGCTTTATGACGGCGAATCGCAGCGTACTTTCGATAAAAACCTGCGTGCAGCCATGGGATTGCCGGAAAAAGGAACGGAATGGATTGATGTAAATTCATACGACATCAATTCAAATACCATTTCATACATCGATTACAACGCCGAAAGACACACTGTTAGTTTGAGCGAACCTTTATCCGTGAACTTTTTCAGCGCTGACGAATTCCTGAACAACGGTAGCCAGAATGCATCTGCCAGGGGTTACGACTACTATGGAAATAAACTTTCGTCGAATCCAAGCACTATGGATTTCTTTAACGAGAAAGATGCAAATGGCGATTATACCCGTGCAATTGCTCCATTTCAGCCTGTTTACATGGCCGGTTATATTTCCGATAAATTTTCGTTCGACGACCTGGTTTTCAATGTTGGAGTCCGGGTTGACCGTTTTGATGCTAACCAAAGCGTTTTAGCCGATCCATATACGCTATATCCTGCTAAAACTGTAGCTGAGGTAAAAGATTTGGGCGAGCATCCTGCAAGTATAGGACAAGACTATATCGTGTATGTTGATAATGCTTCGAAAACGCCATCGCGTATAATGGGTTATCGCGACGGAAACAATTGGTACGATGCAGAAGGTGCAATTCTACAGAATCCATCTATTCGTCTTGATGCCGGCAATGGTGTAATCCCTTTCCTTTCAGGAGATAAAGCTATTTCGGATCAATCGTTTGCTGATTATGTTCCCCAGATATCAGTAATGCCACGTATTTCATTCTCATTCCCAATCTCTGATGAAGCTCTTTTCTATGCTCATTATGATGTAATTACACAGAGGCCAAAACAATTCGCAGTGTTCAATCCTGCAAGCTACCTTTTCTGGGAAACAGAAGGAAATCCGACCATTTCAAATCCTAACCTGAAACCTGAGAAAAATGTAAACTATGAATTAGGTTTCCAGCAGAAACTATCCAATTCATCATCAATCAATATTTCGGCTTTCTACATCGAATCGCGCGATCAGATACAGTCGTTCCGTTATACAAGTGCTTATCCGAAAACATATTATTCATTTAATAATATCGACTTTGGAACAGTAAAAGGTTTTACTGTAGCTTATGACCTTCGCCGTACAGGAAATGTACGTATCAGGGCAAACTATACATTACAGTTCGCCAACGGAACAGGATCGAACCCCGAAACATCAGCCGGTCTTATCCGTTCCGGACAGCCTAACCTTCGTAACCTTATTCCACTGGATGCTGACCAACGTCACGCTATTCAAATGAATGTCGATTTCCGTTACGGTGAAGGAACTGACTATAACGGACCAACAATTGGTATTATTCAGGTACTTAAAAATACCGGATTTAATATTACTATGAACGGTGGTTCAGGTACACCTTATACCCGTTCGAGCAAAATATCGAGCCTTGTTAATCCTGTTACCATCATACAGGGATCAATCAATGGATCAAGGTTACCATGGTCATTCAGGATGGATGGACGTTTGGATCGTGATATCACACTTTCTACCGGAAAAGATTCAGAAGGCAACAAAAAGAATTATTACCTGAATGTTTACTTACAGGTATTGAATATTCTTAATTCGCAAAACATTATGGGTGTATATGCCGCAACCGGAAATCCTGACGACGACGGATACCTGGCAGCTGCTGAATATCAGTCGCAGATCAAATCACAACTTGATACACAATCGTATATCGACATGTATAGCATAAGGGTTAATTCACCGTACAACTACAGTTCACCTCGTATGATCCGTATTGGTCTGGGGTTAAACTTCTAGTCGATATTCATTGCAGTATAGAAACGAAAAACAAACAAGTACTATGAAAAATATACTCCTTATTATACCGGCGATTATACTGGGCTTTCTGCTATCGGTTAATACAACCAGGGCGGAGCAAGTTCATTATAAATCAGGAACACCCACGGTTAAGCAAACTGCTGCCGGGTGTGCGCAAGGTGCTAACTTTAAATGGCTCGAGATAAACAACGTTCGTACCCGTATTAATACCGGCGGCGATATGTGGTGGGATTTTGAAGTTGCCCAGTATGAAATACCCAAAGGTTCGAAAAAGATGTCGATGTTCGCAGCCGCACTCTGGATTGGCGGACTGGATGCGAATGGGCAGTTAAAGTTAGCAGCACATAGGTTTCGGCAAGGACCAAACAGCGGTTCTCCAGGCACCGGTGCAGATTTCTTCCCCGGACCACTTACTATTGACGGAACTGCTTCAATATCGCCAGAAGTATGTGCCGAAAATGATAAACTACATTATATTACCAGGGCCGAGGTTGATGATTTCCTTGCCTGGTTTAATGATAAACCCTCCTACCCTGATTACATTACACCTGCCTCTATTACCGAATATCCTGCTCATGGTAAAACATCAGATCAAAGTTATTACCTGGCTCCTTTCTTTGACAGTGATGCATCAGGTGAAGCCCCGAACGGAGATTATGATCCGGAAAACGATGGCGACTATCCGTATTATGACCTTTCCAATGAATTATGCGGAACCACATCGCCTACAGCTGAAGGAAACGGTAACCTGGTTGATCAGGTGCTTAAAGGGGATGCTACTTTATGGTGGGTATTTAATGACAAAGGAAACATTCACACCGAAACAAATGGTGAACCTATTGGTGTGGAAATCAGGGCTCAGGCATTCGGATTCTCGACCAACGATGAAATTAATAACATGACTTTTTACAGTTATGAAATCATAAACCGTTCCACATACAGACTTACCCAGACCTATTTCAGCCAGTGGGTTGATACCGATCTTGGATTTGCAGGCGACGATTTTGTGGGCTGCGATGTAATGCGCGGATTAGGATATTGCTATAACGGAACTGCAGTTGACGGCAGCGGCCAGACTTTTGCATATGGCAATCAGCCACCTGCTGTTGGTGTTGACTTCTTTCAGGGTCCATATATTGATGCTGATAAATCGAATGAGCTATACGGTGATAATCCCGGATTAGAATCTGATGGCACATGGTTCCTGAAAGGCTCGCCTGATCAGGTTTATACAGGAAATGCACAACTTGTTCAGTGGGATGGTGACACAATTGCTAAAGTTGTAAGCCCCGGCGATACTATTTATTCCGTAGTTAACTCATCCGCTTTAAACGGTATAAATTTCGGAAACGGTGTTGAAGATGACGAACGTTTTGGGATGCGCAGGTTTGTATATCATAACAATGGCGGACCTTATTACATGCAAGATCCAAGCGTTGCCATTGATTACTATAACTTGTTACGTGGAATATGGAAAGACGGTACCAAGATGGTTTATGGTGGCAATGGTCACATTTCCGCTGGTGGTTATGGTCCCGAATGCGACTTTATGTTCCCTGGCGAAACTGATACTTATAATTGGGGAACCAAAGGTGCTTTACCTAACGGACCCAAAAAATGGACCGAAGTTACAGCAGGAAATCCTCCTGATGACCGCCGCTTTATGCAATCAGCAGGACCTTTCGTACTCGAATCCGGAGCTGTTAACTATATTACAGTCGGTATTCCTTGGGCACGCGCTTTATCCGGCGGACCAGAAGCTTCCGTTTTACTTTTAAAGCAGGTAGATGATAAATGTCAGCAACTGTTCGATAACTGTTTTAAAGTTATTACAGGGCCTAATGCCCCTGACCTTACCATCCGCGAACTGGATCAGGAACTTATTCTCTATATATCGAACCGCAAAACAAATGACGCCGGTAACAATTACCAGGAGCGTTACAATGAATACGATCCACGTATACAGGCAGCAGAAGGCGAAAGCTGGGATTCATTGTACCGTTTCGAAGGATACCAGATTTATCAGCTTAAATCATCAACTGTTTCGGTTGCTGATTTGAAGAACACCGAAGTTGCAAGACTCGTATTTCAGACTGATGTTAAGAATAACGTTAGCCGCCTGATTAATTTCTATTACGATCAAAACCTTACCGGAAGTGTTCCAGTTGAAGAAGTTGTTGGAGCCAACAAAGGAATATCTCACTCAATAAAAATGTCGAAAGATGCATTTACAGGTGAAGACCTTGTTAACCATAAGCAATACTATTACATTGCAATAGCTTACGCTCACAACAATTATAAGAACTATGTTCAAACTGAGGCTTCAGGACTCAATGGTCAGAAACTTCCTTACCTTGCCGGCCGCAAGAATATTAAGAGCTACACAGGTATTCCGCATATTCCTGTTGGATTAATTTCTGCCGGAAGTTCCTACAACGACGGATTGATTGTGACCCGCGTTTCCGGGCAGGGTAATGGAGGCAGGTTCCTCAATTTATCTGATGAATCTGTTGCTGAAATACTTTCGAAACCTATGGCTGATTCAGTTACCAATTTACCAGGTAGCCCTAATTATCCAATCGCTTACAACCTTACATACAAAAAGGCACAGGGACCAATTGACGTAAAAGTTATAGATCCGCTGAATGTTAAAGATGCCAGTTATTCGGTTAAATTCGATTCGATGTACAACATCCGGGTAAAAGTAGGCGAACTAGATACAAACCTTTTGGTTTCGAACTGGAAATTGGTTGACAATTCCACAGGTCAGATTTATGAGTCGGATACTTCAATAAATGTTAAAAACGAGCAGTTATTCCTCGATCTCGGTCTTTCAGTTACCATAGAACAAACTTTATATCCCGGCCCATATGTTGTTTCGAGGAATATTGAAGGCACACAGGAATATGCTAATCAATTAGAAAACAACGGTGTACTGGGTGCTGCAATCGAATATCAGGATTCAACCCGTCAATGGCTGAATTTTGTGCCAGATATTGATGGAGTTCCTCTATTGGACTGGATAAAGTCAGGATTAGCTGAAACTGACTGGCAGAGTACTACTAAGAAATTTGACCCCGATGGAAACTATGAAAAAATATTAAACGGTACCTGGACTCCTTATATCTTCGCACAGTCAAATGATACAATTTTTGGTATTGCACATCGCGAAACTCCGGCTAATGATATATCAAAAACAAGAAACTATTCCTATGACTTAGCCAGTGTTGATATCGTGTTTACAGCTGACCGCTCGTTATGGACGCGTAGTGTTGTAATAGAAGAATCAGCCGTTACAAATGATTCAGAAGGGAAAGCAAAAAGGCACGAAATAAGGAAAAGCCGCTCAGTGAATCAGGATGGCGACACTGCTGTAGTTAGCAGCGACCCAGCCATGAATTCCGATTTCATCGCTCCTTATGGAATGGGCTGGTTCCCCGGATATGCCATCAATATTGAAACAGGCGAACGCCTTAATATCATGTTTGGCGAAGATTCGAGGCTGATTGAAGACAATGGCCGCGACATGTTGTTTAATCCATCATCAAGGATAATGACCAACACAGGGAAAACAATTATGGGTGGCAGACATTATATTTATGTAATGGCTCATACCGATAACAAAAAAGAATATGCTGACCTCGGAACGCCCGTTTTTCCAACCGATGTCTACGATAATCCGGCTTATGATGGCGGTGCTCACTTTGTTAAAATAATGAGTATAAAAGGTTTAACAGTCAACACCAGAACTTTCCTTAAAGCTCTGCAATATTCAAATGTTATGTGGGTTGCTATTCCAATCGGTACATTTGAAAACCAGACACCATGGCTTGATAACGAAGTAAAAGTAAAACTCCGGATTTCGAAACCTTATAACAGGTATTATGCAACCAAGTTAAACGGCCAGGAGAACACAAACAATTATTGGCCAATGTACAATTTCGAGACCAAAGGTGTTGCAACAAACACAAATGATGTTGTTAAAGCTGAAACTGATCTTGACCTGATAAATATTGTCCCCAATCCATACCGCGCTTACGCAAACTATGAGACTGATCAGCTTGATAACCGTGTTAAGATAGTTAATCTGCCACAACGATGCAATGTGACTATTTATTCGACTAACGGAAGCATCATTCGGCAATATAATAAGGATGAAACCAAAACATACATTGACTGGGATCTTAAAAACTTTGCCGGTATTCCAATTGCCGGAGGTGTTTATATCATTCATGTAAAGAGTGACCAAGGTGAAAAGATTATCAAATGGTTTGGTTCAATGCGTCCTGTCGACCTTAACGCATTCTAATTAATCAGGAGAAAACAGCAAATTAATCTCTAAAAAAACTGACTTAACACATGAAAAATATCTATAAGTCGATAACAGCAGTCCTCCTGACAGCAGTAATGATTCTTCCGCTGGCTACTATAGCCGGTAATAAGGACAGGTCAGGACAGGCAGGAGCATCGGAACTTCTCATTAATCCCTGGGCACGCAGTTCAGGTTGGGGCGGAGTAAATATTGCCAATAGTTTCGGTCTCGAAAGTATTTACACCAATGTAGCCGGACTGGCTTTTACACCTAAAACTGAACTTATCTTCAGCAATACACAATGGCTTAAAGGTTCCCAAATCGGAATCAACAATTTTGGTTTTGCCCAAAAAGTCGGCGAATCGAGTGTGTTGGGTGTTTCAATTATGGCGATGAGTTTCGGGGATATTCCTGTAACCACCACCGAAATACCTGAAGGCGGAATTGGTACTTTTACACCTTCGTACCTCAATATTAATATTGCTTATGCCAAAGCATTCTCCAATTCAATTTACGGGGGATTTAATTTCAAGATTATTTCCGAATCCATAAGTGATGTTGGCGCACAAGGTGTAGCTGTAGATGCAGGTATTCAATATGTTACTGGTGAACGTGAAAATATTCACTTTGGTATTTCGTTGAAAAATATTGGCCCAACCATGAAGTTTAAAGGTGATGGACTTTCTATCCGTAGTTTTTTGCCAGGACAGGAAAGCCAATTTACTCTTGAGCATCGTTCAGCTGAATTCGAATTGCCATCGCAATTGAATATCGGCGGATCCTATGCATTTCTGATCAGCGATATACATTCTCTTACTCTAGCAGCAGCTTTTACTTCGAATGCATTCAGTAAAGACCAGTATATGATTGGTGCTGAATACAATTTGAAAGACTACCTGATGCTTCGCGGTGGATACACATACGAAGAAGGTATAACTACCAAAGAACGCACAACTTCTCTTACCGGACCTTCAGGTGGAGTTTCTGTTCAGGTACCCATCAACAAAGAAAAGAAATCAGTATTCTCAGTTGATTATTCTTATAGGGCTACCAATCCTTTTAAAGGAAGCCACACTATGGCTGTAAGGCTTAGTTTCTAAAATAATTCCGGCAGACAGTGTCTGCACACGTAGTAACATCATAGCTGAAAGGACCCTTTTAATTAAGGGTCTTTTCTTCTTATTATTATTAACCAAAACCAATTGCTACCGTTATGACACAGGTAACATATTATACCAAAGAAGGATTCGAGAAACTCAAAACTGTGCTTGAAAATCTGATAAATATCGAACGTCCATCTATTTCGTTACAGATAGCCGATGCCCGCGATAAAGGAGATCTTTCGGAAAATGCCGAATACGATGCCGCTAAAAATGCACAGGGAATGCTTGAAATGCGTATTTCGAAGCTTCAGGATATGCTGCGCAATGCCCGTATTATTGATGAATCGAAAATGGATGCATCAAAAGTTCAGATTTTATCTACCGTTAAAATCAAAAATCTGAAAAATAATGCCGAAATGACATACACACTTGTTCCCGAAAACGAAGCTGACCTTAAAGCCGGAAAAATATCCGTTTCGTCGCCTATTGCCAAAGGTTTACTTGGGAAATCCAAAGGAAACAAAGTGGAAATAGCCATTCCGGCAGGGTCAATATCAGTACAAATTATTGAAATAACCGTTAAATAATTGAGTTATGGCAGGAATATTTGGACGTATTGCCTCCGGCGAAATTCCATCGCATAAGGTAGCTGAGAACGAACAGTTTTTCGCTTTCCTCGATATCAACCCGCTGGCCAAAGGCCATGTGTTGGTAATTCCGAAACAGGAAGTTGATTACATCTTTGACATAGAAGATCAAATGTACCAGGATCTCTGGCTTTTTGCTCTGAAAGTGGCCAAAGCGATAAAAAAAGTTGTTCCCTGCATCAAAGTAGGTGTTGCCGTAATTGGCCTCGAAGTACCACATGCTCATATACACCTGGTTCCATTAAATACGATGGATGATATCAATTTCAGCAGGCCGAAACTTACTTTCCCGGCTGAAGAAATGAAACAATTGGCTGAAGAAATTGCTGCTGCCATTCAGGTGTGAAAATAATTAATCAAGATTAAAAATCCGCTTTCCCGTAAGGCGGATTTTTTTTTATCGGATTTTCGACCTGAGTCAGAAATGAATATTAGTTGCCTTGATATCAGTTCCCGTTTGAAATGGAAGCATAGCGTTTATTAACCTGGCAATGGTAAATTTTTTAAGGTCATCGACTTTAATATCAGCTTTTTGAATAATATTGGTTTTTAAAAGTGATTCGCACATTGTACCCCGAAGTAGTGGCCGGGCAGGTGTAACCCATTTATCTCCATCAAAAAAAACTATATTCGAAAAACTGGTATCTGTCAAAAAACCGTCTTTTACAATTAATATATCATCACAATCACCACGCATAGCCAGTAATTCAAGCAAATGCGAACGATCCGAAAATTTATGATCGTAGGAAATTGTATTATCTTCAACAAGTTTAACCGATTCTATAAACCGTTTATGGTAAGGAATAATTTCAATATTTTCAATTGCTGCATCATAGGTTAATTTGCATTTATAAATACCTGTCCGACAATGTGATGGAGCCAAAAGCAGGTTTTCGAGGCATAGCTGATCCTTTTTTCCAAAATGGAATTCTCTGCTTTTATTGAATCTGAGATTATGATATTCCAGATTTATAAAAACACCATCTTGCAGCCTTATAGTTTCAAATAAAAGGGACATACACCTTATCAATTAATTCGTTGTACTCCGCTGAAGGATTGCTGTTTATAGTTATACCACCACCGCTGCAGAATATCAGTTTCCCGTTTTCATTATGAATAAACCTGATCATAACGCCCGAATCGAGTGTTGAACCATTAAAATAACCAAAAACACCGGTATAAAATCCCCGTGAAAAGTTTTCAGCATCACGGATAATCTGTAGTGTTTTATTTTTAGGTGCGCCAGAAATAGACCCAGCCGGAAGGAGTTTTTCGAAAATAGTTCCTAACTCAGCCTGGTAAGTAAGTGGTAAAGTTCCCGAAATCCGGGAGCTTACCTGAAGCAATGTTTTCTCGTGAGTAACAATTTTTTCGATGTAACGGAAACGCTCAACCTGCACATCTGTAGCAACCATACTCAGGTCGTTACGAATGAGATCTACAATAGTATAATGCTCAGCAGTTTCTTTAGCATCATTCATAATCTTTTCTTCAGCACCTGGTATAGACGCATCAATTGTGCCTTTCATAGGGAAAGAACTAATTTTTCCATTGTTGATCTGAACAAATATTTCGGGTGAAAAAACGACAAACTGGTCACCAAATAACAGTCGGTAGCGAGCCTTGCTTCGGGCAAATATTTCGTGAAGCGAAGCATTTATATGGATAGGAGTCGGAAATGTCAGATTAGTGAGGTAAGTGTTTCCCGCCAGGAGATTCCGATATACAATACCGAAAGCTTCATCATATACGTGCTTTGCCACTGGCTTTTTCGCAATGGTAACCGGTTTACCGAAGATTACGCAATCTGCAGAATTCCCAAAACCATTGATATTATATAAAATTCCGGAATTTTCAGCTTTTGCAGGTTCAAAAAAGAATCCGTTTTTTACATCAAAATCAATCCCAAAAAGAAATGGTTTATGCTGGCTTCCATACTCATTCATCAGATCAAAAACTTTTTTGGCGGGAATCAACATGTGGAAGAATGTTTAGCGGTCGACAAAATTACCAATAAACTGTCAGTATTCTCTATTTTTGCATTTTCAACTTCCGGAATGCATATACTGCTTATTGATAATTATGATTCGTTTACATGGAATCTGCATCAGCTTTTAGTAAAGGCTGGTGTTAAAAACATAGTTGTTGTTAAAAACGATATGGTTATTCCGCAGCAGATTATCAGTGCTGATGCAATTGTTTTTTCTCCCGGGCCCGGATTACCCAACGAAGCAGGAATGATGAAGGAAACGATCCGGAATTATGCTGGTACAAAAAAGATGCTGGGCATTTGCCTTGGCCATCAGGCTATTGCAGAAGTATTTGGCGCCAGCTTGGTGCAGGCCGATAAAATTTTTCATGGCACGGCAAGCCCTCTGCATATCCTGGAGCAAACCAGTATATTCAGCAGTGTGCCTGAAAATGTGTTGGTTGGGAGGTATCACTCCTGGGTAGTTGATACTTATGGCTTTCCTAAGGAGCTACTTATAACGGCAACAGATCACAAAGGTGTGATTATGGCATTGAGGCATAAAACGATGGATATCACTGGAGTACAATTTCATCCGGAATCTATTTTAACTCCGGCAGGGGAAAAGATGATGCGCAACTGGATGAGGTATTAGCGATAAAACAACATCTCAATAAGCTCTCTCGTTCCTGCCTTCAATAAAATTGATAAAAGATTTATTTACCACTTTATTTCCTCCCGGGGTTGGATATTTGCCTGTAAAATACCAGTCACCGGTATGATTGGGTATGGCCTGGTGCAAATCTTCGATGGTTTGATACACAATTGCCACTTCAGCTTTACAGCCTGGCGGAGTTACCAGCTGGGCTATTTTTGCTGAAATCTGCTGAGGTGTAAACAGGTCGTAGATTTCTTTTACATGGTTAACAACCTGTTCTTTAGGTAATTTTTCCTGAGCTTTACATTTTTTATACACTTCGTTCAGAATTTCATTCTGATGACTCTCTTTCAATAATTCAATCGTGGCTGTGAAAGCAATAAAATCAGTTATTTTGGCCATATCTATCCCGTAGCAATCGGGATAACGAATCTGAGGAGCTGACGAAGCAATAACAATCTTTTTGGGACCCAGCCTGTCGAGCATGCGAATGATACTTTGTTTTAAGGTAGTGCCTCGTACAATTGAATCGTCGAGAACAACAAGGTTATCAATACCGCGTCGGATTGTTCCGTAGGTTACATCATATACATGTGCAACAAGGTCGTTGCGTTGGGAGTCCTGAGTGATAAAAGTGCGCAGTTTTATATCTTTTACAGCTACTTTCTCAATCCTGGGTTTCAGTTTAAAAATTTGCTGCAATTGTTCGCGGGTTATGGCCGAACCAGCCTGAAGAATTTTATCCGATTTAATCTGGTCACAAACATTGTTGAGTTCCTCAACCAATCCATAAAATGCAGATGCTGCAGTATTGGGAATATAGCTGAAAACTGTATTCTGCAGGTCGTGACCCACTTCGGACAATACATTATGCGTTAATGCACTTCCTAAACGTTTGCGTTCGTTATAAATTTCTTTATCGGTGCCACGGCTGAAATAAATCCGTTCAAACGAGCACGAACGCCTTTCAGCCGGTTGTTTGATCTGTTCTTCGGTTACGGTTCCATCGCGGCGTATGATAAGTGCATGGCCAGGTTTTACTTCATGAACGTCGTCGTAAAGCACATTTAAAGTAGTTTGTATAACCGGGCGTTCGGAAGCGGCAACAACAATTTCGTCATCCTTGTACCAGAAAGCGGGACGTATCCCGATAGGATCGCGTAAAATAAAAGCGTCGCCATGACCAATCATTCCGGCAATGGCATAACCGCCATCCCAATGTTCGGATGATTCGGACAGCAAGTCCTTAATATCCAGATTTTTAGCAATAAGCTCAGTACTTTCCTGTTTATTAAAACCTTCTTTTTTGAAGCGATGGTAAAGGTTTTCGTTTGACTCATCGAGGAAATGACCAATTTTTTCAAGAATAGTGACAGTATCAGATGTTTCAACCGGATATTGTCCGAACTCAACCAGGCGTTGAAATAACTCCTCAACATTAGTCATGTTAAAATTACCGGCTAAAACGAGATTACGGGTCATCCAGTTATTGTAACGCACAACAGGATGCAGATTTTCGATATTATTTGTCCCGAAAGTTCCATACCTGAGGTGCCCCATGAAAACTTCGCTGTAAAAAGGAACGTTTTTCTTAAGCCACACAGCATCATCGAGTTTTGCCGGATCTTTTCGCTGAATATCCTGAAAAGGCTTGTATATCTGTTTGAAAATATCATCAATAGGAGCTGCTGCGTTCGACCGTACCCTGTCAATATACCTACTACCCGGATTCACATTCAGCTTTATGCTTGCTACACCAGCTCCATCCTGACCGCGGTTATGCTGTTTTTCCATCAGAAGATGTAACTTATTGATACCATAAAGTGTGGTGCCATATCTTGAATAATAATATTCGAGCGGCTTAAGAAGCCTGATAAAAGCAATTCCACATTCATGTTTTATTTGTTCACTCATGGGTTAGATGTTGCGGTTGGAAATGATAAATGTTGAAACAAACCTATAGTCAGAAAACGAAAAAGAAACAGCAGCAGGGGAAGAAATGTTTAATTTCCCCCTGTTGTTGATCATAAGTAGTTCATTAATGCTAAGTTTGGTTGAAGTTAATTTTTAATCAGCTTTTTACTGCCGGCATATCCCTCTCTTGTGTAAAAAAGCAACACGTAAGTTCCTTTTGCAAATGAACTCACATCAAAGGTAATTGGATTGCCGGATGATGTTTCACGATCAATTATTTTGCTTCCGGTAAGAGTTATCATGCTAATGCGGAGGATGTTCGCGGGTATTTCGACAGATACAATACTCTGAGCCGGATTTGGAAATACATGTACCTGATCCATCAAGGCGCTTTCAGGTATTCCGAATGGGGTTCCCTGATCGTTGTAAAAGCAGGTGTAAGTGTATTTCCCTTCCTCTATAACCCACACCCTGTTTGGCTGTCCATAGGGAAACTCAACAATGGAATCGTTCCAGGTGCTGTTGATGCGGAATTTAAATTCAAGGCGGTCGCCAGGTAAAAAACCAGGTATGGTGATGGAATATATGGCTGAATCCGTTGCCGGAACAATGGATAAAATATGCCTGGTGCCATCAAAATTATTGAAAGTCCCAGCCACATCTACTGTGTCGGTGCGGGGATTGAACAAGCTTTCGGCAATGTATTCCGACATATTTACGAAAAAATTCAGACTATGAAACTGAGTTGTTGTTTCCGTAACAGCTATATCATCAATGGCCAATTTATCACCTCCTTCAGCAGTGGTAAGCCGGAATCCGATAAAAACTACCTGACTTGCATATCCTGCAGCAGCCAAATCAAGTTCCTGTGCTTCGAAAGCTGAGGATTGCGATGACGAAAACAGCGCTGCCCGCGGATTGAACAGACAACCGCTGACTGATTGTTCGGTACTTGAAATATAAACCTCATACGTATCGGTTGTACCTGAAGTAAGCGAAAGGCTTTTAAAAGTAAGTACCGATTTTTCGCCAAGACGAATAGCTGGTGTAATAAACCAATCGTCGGCTGCAACAGCTGTATCATAATCTGATGTTGCAACTGCAGCATGGTTGTTTCCTGTTCCAACAGTGGTTACAATCCATGGAACTGTTTTAAGTGTATCCCATTCAGTACCTGCCGGATCTAATTTATCGAGATTTGCCCGAACATAATTTTGAAAAAGACTGGCTGTATCCTCGAAATTCTGAGAATAAACAACCTGCTGGGCATTTGCTGAAGCAATAGTTGCCAGGATAAACATGACTGCAATAGAAATTTTTCGCATCATAAAGTTAAAATGAGTAACGCTGCAAAATTGATTGTTGATGTAATAATTTGTTAAACAAGTATTTATCGACAATTTGAAACTGGCAGGTTCGTTTGAAAAGTGCAAATTTACAAATTCCGCAACAATATAAAGGTGCTGAACAAATATAGGGTCCGGGAGTTATCTAATATTAGGAAATTTTAACGTTAATTTGCTTAACTTTCCTGCTGGCTTACTGTTTAATCAAACTTACAATGCGAATGAACTCAGCAGGAAAAACACGCCGATCCGGAGTGCCGGAAGTTCATAGATTCAGCATATTCGATTACAAAATTCCGAAAATTAATGTTCCGGATTTCAGGGTTTTAAAGATCCCATATTCCGACTCATCTTTCAAAAAAATTAATTCTTACCATTAAAAAATGCGAACAGTGCAGTTTCTTATTTTTTTTAGTATTGTTATACTGATTTACAGTCTGGTTAATTATTACATCTACATCCGCGGCATGCAGGCTTTGCCACAAGAGATGGCTTTCAGAAGATGGTATCCGTGGATTTTTCTTTTTTTATCCTCGTCATACCTTATTGGCAGATTTCTGGAACGGGTATGGATTTCGCCTGTAAGCACATTTTTTACTTTTACAGGATCATTCTGGCTGGCTTTTATGATTTATTTCCTCATGGCTGTTGTGGTAATTGACATTGTGAGGATTGTGATATTCTTTCTGCCCGGTAAGCCCGGATTCCTGTTAAATAATTATGCGGATTTTAAGAAATATCTGTTCATGGCAGTTGTGGCCATAACAGGAATAATCGTTTTGGTGGGTCATATTAATGCATTGACTCCCAGGGTAACACGTCTCGATATGCGTATTAATAAAAAGGCCGGGCCAATGAAGACCCTGCATATAGCCGCGGCTTCGGATATTCACATGGGTACGTTAGTTGGGCCAAGGCGTACCGCGAAACTCGTAAAAATGATTAACGAAAGAAATGCAGACATAATATTATTGGCAGGAGATATTGTAGATGAGGATCTTGCGCCTGTTATAAAGTACGACCTTGGTCGCTCACTGGTAAAACTCAAAGCCCCGCTTGGCGTTTACGCTATTACAGGAAACCACGAGTATATTGGAGGTGCTGAGGCAGCCGTACAGTATCTGGAAGAAAATGGTATAAAGATGCTGAGGGATACATCAATAAAAATCAACGAAAGCTTTTATCTGGCAGGACGTAACGACCGCGATTCGAAACGATTCAGTGCCAAAGAACGAAAATCACTTACAAAAGTATTAGAAGGCGTTGATCTTTCGCTTCCTGTGATTATGATGGATCACCAACCTTTTAATTTGCAGCAGGTTGCAGATGCAGGCGTTGATTTCCAGTTGTCGGGGCATACACACCACGGACAATTATGGCCGTTCAATTACATAACTAAAGCAATTTATGAAGTGAGTTGGGGCTACAAGCAGAAAGGCAATTCCCATTTTTACGTTTCGAGCGGTTATGGCGGCTGGGGACCACCTGTACGATCAGGAAACAGACCCGAAATACTCGATATTTATATCACTTTCAATTAACAGGAAATTGGAAAAACGAATTCCAGTATTTTTTGATCATACAATTCAAGCATGAATCTTGCAAAGGCTTATATACATTCTTCGGTTGGCACCATCGAAATTTGTGGCAGCGAAAAGGGAATTCGTTCCATTCTATTTCTGGAAACTGATTTTGAAGTTTCAGCTATAACCGACTGTTTGAACGACTGTGTAAATCAGCTTACCGAATATTTCGACGGAAACCGCAAGCATTTTGACCTTACTCTCGATCCACAGGGTACAGATTTTCAACTAAAAGTGTGGGAGCAGCTTAAACTGATTCCTTTCGGGAAAACCATAAGTTACCGTGAACTTGCGCGAATGACGGGCAACGAATCCAATACCCGGGCAGTTGGAAATGCAAACGGTAAAAACAAACTCAATATTGTGGTTCCATGCCACAGGGTTATAGGCAGCAATGGCAAACTCACCGGTTATGGTGGCGGTTTATGGCGCAAAGAAATTCTATTGAAATTTGAAATGGGAAATGATATGCCCGGATTATTTTCAGGGTCATAAATCCATTAGTCCGGAAGTATCATCCGTACAAAGCGATTTGTTACTTCTCACATTTTTAACTTCTCTACCAGGCTTCTGTCAACGATCCGTCGGATGGGATAAACATTAAAATTACTGTCCCAGTAAGGGGTTTTGCTGTAAAACCAATTGAGTATAGCATTTGGATTTGATGCAAATTCTTTGTCCGAAATCATTTTCTTCTCAAATTCCGCTTTCAGCAATGGATCTTTTTGAATCATTTCGCGAGCCATAGTTTCCATAATGTACGATTCGGAATATTCCTTCTGTTCCATACAGGCATCGAAAAAGCCCCAGGCGGCATATGAATCGGGCGAAGCCGGCTCCAGTAAATGAGCTATGACCCTGGCTGTGCGCTGGTTCATATCTACCAGCATTGTGCCCGCAGGGAAACTACTTAATTCAACCGAATCACTTAAATCGTATGTGAGTTTGTGGTGACCTTCAACAGGTCTTTGCTGCCATCGTGCATTGCTGAACCGGGTAGTTTTAACCAGAAAAGTCATTTCCTGCTTCAAAGGTGTCATTTTAACTCCGTGTAATTTCAAGCCATCAATAACAAATGCCAATTGAGGTGGAACAAGATATGCTTCGGGAAGTGTAACTAAATTACCCGGTTTATTGGTCGAAAAAGTAGTAAGCTGCCACACAGTCGGTTTCTGATTGTTGTATTTGAACCATATACCGCCTGTAAGTTCGCTTGTATCGGCGGTGTAATCAAATCCTTTAAATTCGGAAACAGTGCTATCCGCATAAGAGACTGCAAAACTTAAAGGAAACGGATTTGCCCTTAATTGCGGACTAGCGGCATACTCATCAGCTTTTTTTTCGAGAAGTTGTAGTGTTTTATATTCCTTATCAAGTATTTCGAGTGTATGCAAAAGCATGGTATACGAACTTGAAACCCTTACCTTGTATGGCTTTAGCATATGAGTTTCGATAAGTAGTCCCGGACGGTTTTGAATAGCGGTATATCCCTGTGATAGCATGGGAGGAGCAACTCCAATAACCAAACCGCTGCGGGGATCGTGCCAGTTGCGGAACTGAACATAAGGAAACACCGGATACCCTGAACTCTCCATCTTACTTAAAATCAATTTCTCGAATGTGTTCTCTGTCCAGCCGGAAAGATGTTTTTCCATACAGCCTCCGGTTTCGAGAGCATAGGTCATTGTGTACTGAAAATCGGCCCCGTCGGTTGAATGTATATCTACAAAAAATTCCGGCAACCATTTGTTAAAAAGCACAAGCCAGGCTTTCATTTCCGGAGCATCGGCTTTAATGAAATCGCGGTTAAGATTCAGGTTTTGGGAAGTCGTACGCCAGCCCATTTCCTCCGGACCGTTCTGGTTAATCCGGTTGTAAGGGCTAAATCGCTCGTGCCCATCCGTATTAAATATCGGTATAAACAAGATGGTGATATGATTGAGTAACTCAATATTCATTTTATTAATGACCAAATCGCGCAAAAGCATCATACCGGCGTCCTTTCCATCACTTTCACCCGGATGTATGCAGGCTTCGATCAACAACACTGCATTGCCGCTTTTCCTAACGGATTCGGGAGTAAAATTACCATTACGATCGGCAATAAGCAAAGGAAGATCGCGCCCCTGCGGACTTTTCCCGAAGCTTGTAAAATGCAGTAAAGGCGAAGCAGCATCAAGTAGTTTACAAAAATCAATAGTTTCGGAATAACGAGGTGTTTTCAGAAAATTTGATTTTTCGTATAAAGTCACTAAAGCAGTATCCTGTGCACGTAACAAAACCGAAAAAGAAAGAAAGCTAATGAGAATGATTGTGTATTTCATTTTTTGTATTTGTAATTTAGGACAAATGTAAAGGTTCCAAAGCATTCCATATTGAACTGAAACAAAGGAATTTCAGTAAAACAGAAAAAACAGTAGTTAAATAGTTGTTAAATATTCGCAATAAAATTGCCGCCTCTCCCACTTAGCGATAACTTTGCAACAAAAATCATTTTCTTCTGTTTTTACTTTAAACTTTTAACAAAGTTTAAAGTCTAATCCCAACACAATTAACAATCACATGCTGCAAATTACTAAACCCAGACCAACACTGATCTTCATCATACTTCTGATTTCCTATGTTTTAACAGCTCAAACTCAAAATTCGCAAAGAGGACAGAGTGCCAAAGCCGGGGGTAGTGGTGCTGCGCAGGGATATGGGGTTATAAGCGGTGTGCTTCACGATGCATCAACAAAAGAGCATGTTGAATATGGTAATATACTGCTATTTAAAGCAAAAGATTCGACTATGATTACCGGGACAATTACCGATGCCAAAGGTAAATTTTTGTTCAGTAATGTGGTAGCGGATAAATATTATATCAAAGCCAGTTTTATTGGTTACGAAGATAAGTTTTATCCTGATATTACTATCTCGCAGCGAAATGCTGATATAAAAATGGGAGATCTTTTTATAAAACCCAAGATGTCAGGTCTCGAAGAAGTTGAAATTATTGCTGAGAAATCGCTGATTACCAACAATCTGGATAAAAAAATAATTACTGTTGACAAAACCATGTCCTTGTCAGGCGGAACAGCAACTGATATTATGGAAAATGTTCCGAGTGTGGCCATTGATGCGGAAGGAAACGTAAGCATGCGCGGGAATTCGAATATCACACTGCTTATTGACGGAAAACCTGCCAGCCAGGCCGGTATCAGCAGCAGCGACATTTTAAATCAATTACCAGCCAGTGCCATCGAATCCATTGAGATTATTACAAATCCTTCGGTAAGATATGATCCTGACGGAACATCAGGAATTATTAATATTGTATTGAAAAAGAAAGCATTACAGGGTTTCAACGGTCAAATATCGGGTACCGTTGGTACAAACGAAAAGTACAATGGCTCTTTGAACCTGAATTACCGTACCAATAAAATTAACTTATTCGTTGGTGCCGATGGACGCTATAATCTTACTGAGACATCATCGGAAAGCGAACGAACAAGCTCATATAGTGATTTTACAACCGTACTGAGGCAGACGCAGGAGGGTGAAAGCTTTCGCAAATCGATGAATTTCAATGGAGGTATCGACTATTTTATTGATACCCGTAACAACATCACTTTATCTGTACAGAAACGGGATATGTCATTTGGCCAGGAAGGCCTGATGGCTAATAAAAATTACTACGGTACTGATTCACTTCTGGATAGCTACAACAGATACACTGATTCGCAGCGAAGCATCCAATCCCTGGGTTATACCTTATCCTATAAACATACTTTTGCCGAAAAGGGAAGGGAATTTACCCAGGACTTAATGTTTTATAACAATGAAATGAATAACGACCAACTCATTGATCAGCAGAATTTTGATCCTGTTACAAATAACGAAATCGGTCTGCTGCAATTGCAACACAATTATGCTACAAATAAAAACTACTTTTTTACTGCCCAAGGCAACTACATTCATCCTTTTGCAAGCGGTGCCCGGATAGAAACCGGGTATAAAGTTTCGGTGCGCGACCTGGGGATGGATTATGATTATACCACTTACAACCATAGCACGGAAGAGTGGGACGAACAGATTTTGTTAAAGAACCACTACGACTACAAAGAACAGATTTATGCTGTTTACGGTATTTACGGAGCAACATGGAAAAAACTCCGCTATCAGGCCGGACTGCGTTATGAACAGGTGTATAACAAATCGAAAGTTGAGCAAACAGGATTAACCTATAGCAATCCTTATTACAATTTCTTTCCCTCGCTGCACACGCAATACGACCTTGGAAAGAACCGCGAACTGCAATTGAGTTACAGCCGCCGTGTCGATCGTCCATCGCCGCGCGAACTGAATCCGTATATCGATTATTCCGATTCGCTTAATATACGCCAGGGAAATCCAGCCTTGCAACCGGAATATACCAACTCGCTTGAATTAGGCATTTTGAAATACTGGGATAAAACTTCGCTCACATCCAATGTGTTTTTCCGGAATACTACCGGCCTTATAGAAGATATTACAATGCTTGATACAACAGGTATAAGCTATACGATGCCACAAAATATCAACAACAGTAAATCTTTTGGAATTGAGTTTGTGGCCTCAGCCAACCCTTACAAATGGCTGAGGATCAATGGAAACATGTCGTTTTACGAATACCAGGTTAGTGATGTACCCGAATATCAGATACCGGCTACGGAAAGTTTTACATGGAGTGGACGCCTAAACGCTACCTTTATGTATTCGAAGGATGGGTCGTTTCAGTTGATCGGGAATTATATGTCCCCCACCAGTTCGCTACAGTCAGCCAGAGAAAGCAATTACAATATTGATGCTTCGTTGAGGCACGATTTTTTCAAAAGTAAGCTTACCGTTTCCCTCAGGATAACCGATATTTTCAATACGCGAAATTTCAATTCGGTAACCACCGGCACTAATTATAAAACTACTAATAACCGCTATATGGAATCGCGGGTTTTATATGCTGGTATTCAGCTGAAGCTCAATAATTACAGTAAGAAATCGGAGAAGAACGGTAACGGCGAAATGCAGGACGAAGGATACTAAAAAACTCCTTGAATTGGGCGAAATTTTCTGTTTCTCCGAACCCTGACACCTAAAACCTAATCCTTTCCATTACATTTTTTTATCACCAAAACAAATCCCCATCATCCTCGATTTTTTAACCAATGAATGTTCGGGTGGTACCAGTTTTAACTTTCCTCCAACCTGTTCCAGCGGTACTGAAGTTATGGTTTCGCCATCTTTGCTTACCATTCGCCCGAATTTACCTTCAGCTATAAGTTCCACAGCATGAGCGCCATAGCGTGTTGCCAATATGCGATCCATGGCTGTTGGCGAACCTCCGCGCTGCACATATCCAAGTATGGTTTCGCGGGTTTCGAGACCGGCATTCTCCCTTATTGATTGTGAAACAAATGAAGCTGCAGAAACGCCTTTAGGCTTTTGAATGCCTTCGGCTACAACAACAATGGAATAAGGTTTCTTATTTTTGGCTCTTTTTTCGAGGTAACGAGCTACAATATCGAGGTCATATGGTATTTCGGGAATCAAAATCACATCACCTCCACCGGCAACACCCGAATAAAGTGATATCCATCCGGCATGATGACCCATTAGCTCAATTACCATTATACGCTTATGCGAATTAGCAGTAGAATGCAACCTGTCAATAGCCTCTGTGGCAATGGTTACAGCAGTATCAAATCCAAAAGTTATATCAGTACCATATACATCATTATCAATGGTTTTGGGAATACCTATTACGTTCATCCCTTCAGCTGCAAGTTTGGCAGCGGTTTTCTGAGTACCGTTGCCACCAATTACAACCAAAGCATCAAGTCCCATTTCTTTATAATTCTTCTTGACCATTTTCGACATATTAATCCCGGTAACAGGATCATTCTTAAAAGGCTTATCACGTGAAGTGCCCAGGATTGTTCCTCCGAGTGTTAGCATTCCGGATAGCTGGGTTTCATCAAGTTCAGCATATTCTTTATCAACAAGTCCGCGGAAACCTGAGGCTATACCTATTACTTTCATTCCATACTCGGTAATTGCTGTTTTACCAACACCACGTATTGCGGCATTAATACCAGGACAATCGCCTCCTGCAGTGAGTATTCCTATTTTCATTCCACGGGTCGAAAGGGTCATAATTATGCTTTTTTTATTTAATACAAAAGTAAGTTATTAGAGGACAGCCGTTGCCTTTTTTAATACAATAACACTATCATTTGAGTATAGTGAGGAAAGGCTTTAAAAAATCAAGGGTAAGAATTTAATTTTTCGTTCTGAGGAAAAAGCCCTGCTTGAAAAAGTACGATTTACGAGGTACGAGGTACGAGGTACGAGGTACGACAATTGAATGAATGACAACTTATTGGTAAGTTCTGGTAACTTAAGTTTTCAGAGTTTCTCCTTCTGATTTAGCTACTACCACAGCTCCGCATGTATCGCCGTAAACATTTACAACAGTGCGGAACATATCGAGGATACGGTCGACGGCAAGTATCAAACCGATGCCTTCCAATGGAAGTCCGACAGCATTCATAACTATAGCCATCATTACGAGTCCTGCCATCGGGATACCTGCCGAACCTATAGCAGCAAGCAATGCTGTAAATACCACAATCATCTGCTGCGAAAACGTAAGATCGATACCATAAGCCTGGGCGATAAACATAACCGCAACGCATTCGTATAAAGCGGTTCCGTTCATATTAATGGTTGCGCCAAGCGGAAGCGTGAAACTTGCAATTTTATTGGATACACCACTTTTATGCTCAACAGCTTCGAGCGAAAGCGGTAAAGTAGCATTGGACGAGGATGTGGAAAACGCAGTTAGTATAGGAACCGACATATTACGTAAATGCTTGATTGGATTTACTTTGCCTAACACTTTTAATGCAACTGAAAGAGTAATAAGCATA
Source organism: Bacteroidales bacterium (assembly GCA_038249705.1). Taxonomy (GTDB): domain Bacteria; phylum Bacteroidota; class Bacteroidia; order Bacteroidales; family UBA4417; genus UBA4417. Next base: position 36,194 of record JBBSDC010000004.1, read on the forward strand.
TGAAATAGTAAAGCCACAATTACTGTAAGCATATAAAGACCAAGCCGCTGAGCTAAAGCCCAGATATCAGGAACCTGGCTGATTTGGTTGGCTACGATTCCGAATATTCCAACTGGGGCAAATTTAATTATGAACATGGTAATCTCCATAACTACTTCAAGACTCGAATTGAAAAAATCAGTCAGGAAGCGGCGCGGTTTTTCATTTACTTTGGTAATAAAAAAGCCGAAAAGAATAGCAAAAAATATAATGGAAAGCATTTCAGCCTGACTGAACGCGAGAAAAATATTTTTCGGAACTATATTAAGGAGTGTTTCTCCAATTGACTGCCGTGTATTACTCAGTCCTTCTAAATGTTGTATTAAACCCAGATCAGCGCCAAGGCCCGGCTGGGTGAAATTAACCAGTACCAGACCCGTAACAATAGCAAAAAAACTGGTAACCATATAAAAGCCCATCGTCTTCAATCCAAGCCTGCCCAAATTGTCGGCAGAGCCTACATTAGCCACTCCGCTTATTATTGAACATAAAATAACCGGTACAATAACCATGTTCAGCGCACGAAGAAATAAAACACCCAGCCAGCTCACATAACCTACATATTCGGGCAACCAAGCACCATAAGCCACTCCCAATATAAGTCCGATTAAAATCTGCCAGTGCAGTGCGATGCGTTTCAACATAATTTTTCTTTTAAAAAACATGCCGGTTGCCGATAAATAATTTCTGCTTCCAAATGTCCTATTTTGCTAGTTATCTGTCAATTATCCATGGTATTATACCATGTGGAAGCTGGGTAATCAATTCCGGCTTAGCTTCACAAATGTATTACAAGGATTTCAATAAGCAAAATCGCATTTGCAGAGTTATTTTACACTTTACTACAGTTTCTGCAAAAATCAGAGTAAAACACATTAATTTTACATATTGGTTTCAAATCCCTAAACCTCTGTACATGCAAAAAAAACTTTTAACATTCGGATGCATTCTGGCATTACTTACCGGCACATTTATCGCACAAGCACAATATACAAATGTGATGATAAGTGATGAATATTATCCTGAGGAGACTTCCATTTTCATTAATCCGAAAAACACAAAACAAATAATCGCCGGAGCAAATCTTAACTCGTTTTACTTTTCGTTCGATGGGGGACAAACCTGGACGCGAAATCCAATGAATTCGACATTAGGCGTTTATGGCGATCCTTGTGTTATAATTGATACCAACGGATATTTTTATTTCTTTCATTTATCGTATCCCAACAACGAAACATGGCTCGACCAGATTGTATGCCAGCGATCAACAAACAATGGATTATCGTGGAATAATGGTTCGGGTATAGGCAAAAACGACCCTAAACAGCAAGATAAAGAGTGGGCCTGTGTTAATCAGCAGAACAATGAAATTTATGTAACATGGACACAGTTCGATAGTTATGGATCGCCAAATCCGGATAGGGAATCAAATATTATGTTTTCGAAATCAGCTGACGAAGGAATAACCTGGAGTGATGCCATTGTGATAAATGAAATCCCCGGTAACTGTATCGATAGCGATAGTACGGTTGAAGGTGCCGTTCCGGCGGTGGGTCCAAACAGCGAAATTTATACTGCCTGGGCCGGACCTGCGGGGCTTGTATTCGATCGTTCGCTGGATGGCGGAGAAACGTGGCTTGATACCGATATTTTTGTCAGCGATATCCCTGGCGGATGGGATTATGGGGTTCCTGGAATATACAGGGCGAACGGTTTGCCTGTTACATGCTGCGATATCAGTAATGGACCAAATAGGGGGAACATCTATATCAACTGGACTGATGAACGAAGCAGCACGGGCACAGAACAGGATCTGGATGTATGGCTGGCAAAATCGAGCGACGGAGGTAATACTTGGAGCACACCGAAACGAGTAAATGATGATGCCCCCGGTAAGCAGCAGTTTTTTACGTGGATGACTGTTGATCAGGTTACCGGTTATTTGTGGTTCGTGTTTTACGACAGGCGCAATTACGACGACACCCGAACTGATGTTTTTATGGCAGTATCGAAGGACGGAGGCGAAACATTCGAAAATTTCATCATCAGCGAAAGTCCGTTTATCCCTAATCCGAATGTGTTTTTTGGCGATTATACAGGCATATCGGCACATAACAACATTGTGCGGCCAATCTGGACAAGGCTTGATGAATTTAACCTTACGGTTTGGACTGCTTTAATGGATGATTACTTTACAGGCATTAAAAAAGAAGATGCCATTCCGTTTGCCATCGAAGAGGTTTATCCGAATCCTTTCAGCGAAAGCACCGCATTTTCATTTAAATTGAGAGTACCATCAGTAATAAATCTGAGTGTTTACAATCAGTTTGGTCAGATAATATATGATCTTATAGATAATAAAATGCTACAGCCCGGGAAGTATATTGAACTTTTCGATGCAGGCAAATTCAATCTTCCATCGGGGGTTTACTATTTTTCGCTCAGCGGCAACGGGATAAACAAACACCGAAAAATAGTTTATGAAAAGTAAATTTAATGCATCTCCTGATAACAGTGCGATAGAAAGCATTACAGAATATTAATGAGAGAAAGTAATTATTTATTGTATTTTTGCGCCGCTCAGAAAATGACTTGAAAAGTGTGAGAAAACGTCCCTGATTCACTGGCTGTTCTGATTATTATCAGCTTCATGATGCTATTGCCGGCAAAAGTTTCTGCTTTCCGCTGTTATCAAAGCAAGTAAGATATGATTAGCAATGTTGGAAAAACTGATTTTCATACTGATACAACTTTTCCGAACAACTGTGCCCCTTTATTTTTATCTGAAAATTTAAATTTCGAACGAAGACAAAATAATTAACCCAGGCATCCATTACCTAAGCAATATTTATGCGTGACCCGAACCAGCCACTGGTCGAAGAAGTAAGAAAATTACTCCCAGGCTACACATCCGATAAATTCACGTTTCGAAACCTCGCCAGCGACCTTAACAAGCCGGAAGAGTTATTAGTTAAAACATTCGGAACTGAAGCTGTACTGATTGAAGAAATTCTGAATTTCGAACAACAGAACCTCGAAAGTATTTTTTCGGAAGCTGATTTTACCGACACTAATGCCATTGACGGGCTACTGCATGTAAGTAAGGAAATAAGTGAAAAAATGGCTAATATCCTTCCATGTATTACGTTCGATCTTCGCCTGAAGTTTCCGGAAGTGAGACAAAGCTTTGTTGAGAAAAGGGTAAATTTTGTTGATTCCAAAATCACAGCTAATTTTGAAGACGGAATGGCTCAGGGCATGTATCGTCCTGATCTGAGCCCCGAACTTATATCCCGGATTTATATCAGCCGACTTCTCGATTTACACAATCCTGATTTCTTCGCTAACCAAACCATATCATTTTCAGTGCTTTTTGATGTAATGTTCGATACGTTTATACGAGGTATTTGTACGGAGAACGGTAAAAACTATTATGAAAATAAAATAAAATGCCTGAAATTTTAAAGTAACCTATTGCATATCAGAATTATATATTCTCTTTTCAGGATGTAAAAAGCTGAAGAGAATCAAGTTTGAATAAAATAAAAAAAAATCGCAACAAGCAACCTTAATTGCTATCTTTAACTGAAATAAATCAGTTCGTTATGGCAAGAGTTATTGTATTGGGAGCCGGTATTTCCGGACATACAGCTGCACAGATTTTAAAGCGGAAACTAGGTAAAAATCACGAAGTTGTAGTGATTAGTCCTAACACAAAATACCAGTGGATACCATCGAATATATGGGTAGGTATCGGGCAAATGACTGCAAAGAATGTTACGTTCGAGCTGGCTCCTGTATATAAAAAGTTAGGCATCGAATATAAACAAGCTAAAGCTACAGCAATTTTCCCGGAGGGTGATGCCTCACTTCCGAAACCATTTGTTACCGTTGAATTTACCGGACAAGGCAAAGTTGGCATTACTGAAAAAGTGGAATACGATTACCTTATAAATGCTACCGGTCCGAAACTCAACTTTGCAGCTACCGAAGGACTCGGTCCCGAAGGCTTCAGCGAATCGGTTTGCACCTACCAACATGCTGGCCATGCCTGGGAGAAATTACAGCTGTCTCTCGACAAAATGGCGAAAGGCGAAAAACAACGCTTTCTGATCGGTACAGGCCATCCCATGGCTACCTGCCAGGGTGCCGCTTTTGAGTATGCTTTGAATGTAGCATTCGAAATAAACAAGCGCAAACTCAACGATAAAGCCGAAATAACCTGGATAAGCAACGAATACGAAGTCGGCGATTTCGGGATGGGTGGTGCCTTTATTAAAAAAGGTGGATACGTGACTTCAACACGCATTTTCACCGAATCCATACTTTCGGAATACGGGATAAAATGGATTAAACGGGCAGGAATCACTAAAGTTGAAGAAGGGAAAGCTACCTATCAAACACTTGATGGCGAAACCAATACACAAGAATTTGATTTTGCCATGCTCATTCCGGCGTTTGCCGGTGTTGGGCTAAAAGCCTTTGGTAATGATGGTTCGGAGATTACTTCTGATTTATTCGCCCCTAATGGTTTTATGAAAGTGGATGCCGATTATCAGGTTAAAGATTTCGAAGACTGGTCAGTTGCCGATTGGCCTTCCGTTTATCAAAGCCCTAAATACGACAATGTTTTTGCAGCAGGTATCGCTTTTGCACCACCACACGCCATTTCGAAACCGATGACAAATAAGAATGGACTGGCAATATTTCCAACACCTCCGCGAACCGGCATGCCATCAGGTATTATGGGTAAAGTTGTTGCCTTAAATATTGCCGAACGGATACTAACCGGACAAACAGAATTTAAACACAAAGCCTCAATGGGTAAAATGGGGGCAGCGTGTATAATTTCGTCAGGCTACGGCTTGCGCGATGGAATGGCTGCTACCATGACGGTATTCCCGGTCGTTCCCGATTATGAAAAATATCCTCAGTGGGGTCGCGATATAACATATACAATGGGCGAACCCGGATTGGCAGGACATTGGATAAAACTGGTACTGCATTTTATGTTTTTATACAAAGCAAAAGCCAGGCCTTTCTGGTGGCTAATACCTGAATAAGTGAAGTACTGAGAGAAACGGGTATAACGATAAGCAACTGGAAATTCAAACAAAATAGTGATACTCTTTCAATGAGCCGTGATAATATTTTTTATCCCTTTTCCCAAAAAACCAAACACTAAATCCTAAAACTTTAAAAAAATGATAAAGAAAAATATAGTTAAAGGATATAAAGACGAAGCTTACCCACCGGTTCCAACTGGAGGAACACGTTTCTGGAGGAAGTTTCTTCCATGGCAGCTCTTCAGATTCTTTGTTCTGAACCTCAAAATAATGCGGATTATCATCGGGGGGCATTCTTAAATATTTACGCAAAGGAAATTTAGAAAGCTTCTAAACGCGCTGAAGTGCCTGTGTTTAAAAATTGATGTACATTTGTACATATGTTACAAGCATTTAAGGCATACATCCGTTCAACAAAATTGTTCCAACATAATGATCGCATTCTGCTGGCAGTCAGTGGCGGTGTCGACTCAGTTGCTATGGTACAGCTGTTCAGGGATGCCGGTTTTCACTTCGGGATTGCACATTTCAATTTCAAACTCAGAGGTGATGATTCGGAAGGCGATGAAACTTTCGTAAAATCACTTGCAGGATTATCAGGAGTGCCTTTTTACGTAAAACATTTTGACGCCAAGCAATATGCCACTGAAAAAAAAATTTCCATTCAGATGGCAGCCCGCGACTTACGTTACGCATGGTTTGATGAATTGTTAAGCGATAATGGATATGCGTATGTTTCAACGGCACACCATCTCGACGATCAGGCTGAAACATTTTTTATCAATATCCTCAGGGGCGCAGGAATAAGCGGAATGCACGGAATATTGCCCAAACAAGGGAAAATCATCCGCCCGTTGATGTTCACAACCCGCGAACGGATAATGGAGTACACACTTAAACACGGACTGGCCTGGCGTGATGACCGTTCCAATAAAAGCCGCAAATACCTTCGTAATAAGCTCAGGCACGATGTGTTATCCGAACTAAACAAAATCAGTTCGAAATTCAGTTATAAGCTTAACGAATCCATTTGCCATCTGCGTGATGTCGAAACAATTTATAATTCACACCTGGCTGGCGTTACTGCTGATCTCGTTCAGAACACACCCGAAGGAATCCTGATTTCCATCGACTGGGTTTACGAGTACGAACCCCACGAAACCTATCTTTTCGAATTATTGAAACCTTATGGATTTCCATTCCCTGTAGTAAAAGAGATTGTAAGGTCGCTCGATACCTTTTCAGGAAAAATATTTTATTCGCCTACACACCGGCTTCTCCGCGATCGCGAAAATTTTATCATTCAGCCCTTATCGGAGTTAGATACAGAAACACCGGAGGAAAGTACATTATTTATTGAAAAAGGAGTACGCCATATTGAAGAACCCGTTTGCCTTCGTGCTGATGAAACCGACCAGATCAAGGATTTGCCCATGGGAAAGCCATCCGTAGCATGCCTCGATCTGGAAAAACTGGTTTTCCCTCTTCAATTGCGCAAATGGAAAAAAGGGGATTGGTTTATGCCACTGGGCCTGAAAGGCAAGAAAAAGTTAAGTGATTTTTTTGTTGACCAAAAAATTTCACTTGCCGATAAAGAAAAAGTATGGCTCCTTGTTTCGGGTGATGATATTGTGTGGGTAATTGGTAAACGAATTGATAACCGTTACCGTATTACTCCAAAAACAAAAACGGCATTTGTAATATCCTGTAAGGAAGAAAATCCTGAATCTGAAACTTTTTCGTGTGGCTGCAGTTTGTTCGGTTAATTCAAATTGGCGCCATGTGCCTCCATGCTGAGGCCTGGTTTCCGTTATACCCCAAACTTCGCTTCGCTACAGCCTTCAAAACCCAAATCTTCAAACCTGAACTTCCTGAACATTGAACCTTTTGAACCTTGAACACTTCAAACCTCATATTTCTCAATCCTTCCATTATTCTATATCAATAAATTTCTTAATTAATTCTCTTACAAAGCGGTAGCATCATATGTAATTATTTATAATTTTGCCATTGGTCACACATGGCTTTACTTAATCTCTCCTAACCCAATTATTACTATGAAGAGAATGACATTAAACGCTTCTAAAGCGCTGATAATTACTTTTTTACTCAATATATTTTTGGGGGTTACAGCCTTTTCGCAATTGCAGGAGCCGGTAAAATGGTCGTTTAAATCCAATAGGATTAATGATACAATTGCCGAATTGCAGTTTATCGCAAAAATTGATATGACCTGGCATTTGTATTCTTTGGAAGTACCTCCCGACGGTCCGCGGCCAACCATATTTCTGATTGACAAACCCAATGGATTCAAGTTGGTTGGCAAAGTTAAAGAGCCTAAACCGAAGGAAGAGTATGATGAGATGTTCGAAATGAATGTCAGATATTTCGCTTCGGAAGCAACGTTTACCCAGAAAATAAAAATACAAAGCAACAAACCAATAAAAGTTACCGGCGAGGTTGAGTTTCAGGCCTGTGATGATAAAAGCTGCATTTTCGATGTTAAACAGTTCAGTTTCGAGTTAGAAGGATCGAAAACCTTTTCTGTTGTAGCTGCTGCTGCAATTCCCGATACAACTCCGGCCGAATCCATTGATACTATTGCTACTGCTGCTACTGATACAATTTCGGCAGCAACAAATATGGATGTTACCGGACCTGTACCTGTTAACGACGGTGAAACGCCCTTGTGGATGTTCTTCCTCATTGCTTTTGGTGCCGGATTAATAGCTATCCTTACTCCCTGCGTTTTCCCGATGATACCCATGACGGTATCCTATTTTATGAAATCAGGCAAACAAGGCAAAGTGCAGGCTTCTATCTACGGACTTTCAATTATTGCCATTTATACCCTCTTCGGAACGGTGGTTGCTGTGCTTTTTGGCGCTGAATTCAGCAACTGGATAAGTACACATTGGATTCCGAATGTGTTGTTCTTCCTCATATTTGTAATTTTTTCGGCATCCTTTTTCGGGTATTTCGAAATTACACTGCCTAACTGGCTGGTAAATAAATCAGTGTCAGCCGAGGACAAAGGCGGAACCATCGGAACGCTGTTTATGGCGCTTACCCTTGTTTTGGTCTCGTTCAGTTGCACCGGTCCTATTGTAGGAACAATACTGGTCGAATCAGTTGGCGGCCAAATACTTAAACCAATTATCGGGATGCTCGGGTTTTCACTGGCTTTTGCAATTCCGTTCACGTTATTCGCATTATTTCCACAGTGGCTTAATAAAATGCCCAAATCAGGTGGCTGGCTCAATACTGTAAAAGTTGTACTTGGATTTATCGAACTGGCATTTGCACTGAAATTCCTGAATATTCCCGATCAGACCTACCATTGGGGAATCCTCGACCGGGAAATTTATCTCGGATTCTGGATTGTGATATTTACTATGATGGGATTTTACCTGCTTGGAAAGATCAAATTCCCTCACGACAGCGATTATCCTGTTGTAAGATCATTTCCACGGCTGATGCTGATAGTGGCAACTTTCACTTTTGTAATTTACCTCATACCCGGTTTGTGGGGTGCGCCGTTAAAAGGTATTTCCGGATGGTTGCCTCCTATGGAAACACAGGATTTTGATGTAACTGCTATTGTACGCGATAATGCCGGAAGCGGAGGCCCCGAAAACAAAGGCAATATTGCTGAGACGCCGACCTATTTAAATACCGTGCTCAAACTTCCGCTTGGGCTTAAAGGCTATTTTGATTACGACGAAGCGCTTAAAGCTTCGAAAGCCCTGAAAAAACCTGTTTTCGTTGATTTTACCGGACACGGCTGTACGAATTGCCGTGAAATGGAATCCCGCGTATGGAGTGATCCTCAGGTACTGAAACGACTGCGCGAAAATTTTGTCCTCGTTGCATTGTACGTTGATGACAAAAAAATTGAGATGCCGGAAAACGAGTGGTACACCAACAAAAATGGCCGTGAAGTGAAACTGTTAGGCAGGAAAAACACTGAAATCCAAATCGAAAAATTTGGCACCAATGCACAACCGTATTATGTAATTCTGGATGGTGAAGGCAATTCACTTGTTCCGGCACATGCTTATGATCTTAATATTGAAACATATATCAAATTCCTCGATGATGGAGTTGCTGCTTACAATAAAAAGATGGATGTAAAATAAAATCTATCCTGATTTCTCCCGAAAACCGGTTATAACTTTTATAGCCGGTTTTTTTATTGCATTGATTTTCAAAATGATAATTAAACCCAATATCTGATTTCTCCGAATACTAAAAAATAAACCAAAAAAGTAAGATTATGGCACGGCCTTTGCAATTTACTTAATAACAAAACATCCGAACCCTCTATTAACAAAGGGTTAAATTAATAACAACACAAAAATTAAATGCCATGAAAACGATATCTCTATTTCTGCTCCTTTCGATGGTAACTGTAATGAGTGCACAAGCGCACAAATACACTAACAGGCATAATAATGCCAGGGTAACCATCTCGATTCAGACTTTCTACGATGAACTTTCTCCTTATGGCGATTGGGTATATACCCCGGAATTCGGCTATGTATGGCGTCCTTATTTTGATTCTCCTGACGCATTCAGGCCATATTCGTCAAACGGTCACTGGGTTAATACCGATTACGGCTGGACCTGGGTTTCTGACTACCACTGGGGATGGGCTACATTCCATTATGGCCGCTGGTCTTTCGATAACTATTTAGGCTGGATGTGGGTTCCAGGCTACGAGTGGGCACCTGCATGGGTAACATGGGGAAACTACGGCGACAATTACGGATGGGCTCCGATGGGACCAAACATTTATGTAAACAACTCCAACTGGTTTGCTCCCGATCCTTGGTGGACATTTGTTCCCCGCCGCCACTTCTGCTCAAATAACTGGAATAATTACATCTACGACAGGCCGGTTCAGGTTACAAACATCACCTACATTACCAATGTGTACACTAATAACAATTACAACTCGAATAACAACTCCTGGTACTATGGCCCACGTGTAAGCGAAGTTGAAAGATATGGTAACACCAAAGTACGCAGGATGGAAGTAGTAGACAGCCAGAGGGCTGATAATACCGGCATACGCAACGAAAGGCTTAATGTTTACCGCCCTGAAGTTGATAACAACCGCAGAGATTCCCGCCCGACTGATTACCGCAGTACTGAGCAGGCTCGAAAGGACAGACGCATTCAGCCAACCAATGCCCGCACCAATGATCCAGGTGTAAATCGCATCCGCGAAAACAGGACAGAAGTTCGCAGTGCTACTCCGAAAAACGACTCGCGGAATACCATAAACAAACAAACACGTGTTGAACCAAGGTCAGCAACCCCAACTCAGGTAAACAGATCCACTGATATAAAAAGAGATTCAAAAGCCACAACTCATACAACTCAGATAAATGAATCGCGCACTGTACCTGTAAACAGGGACATTAAAGCAGAAACCCGTAACGCAACAAAACAATCAAACCCTGTTTATACAGCTCAGCCATCGCAAAGAGCAAGTAAAGAGTCAACTGAGACAATGAGAAATCCACGGGCAACTGAAAGAGCTAATACCACTGCAAGCCCTGCTAAAGTCGAAAACAGAACAAACAGGCAAACTTCAACCACTGCACCGACCCGTGAACAAAAATCGCAGCAAGTAGCACCTGCTGAGCGATCAAGACCTTCAAATTCTGAAACAAAAGCACGAGTACATGAAAATGTAAAACAGGCATCAAGCAGAGTGGAGACCACCAAAAATGAAAGAAATTCGTCAGCTAATCCTTCTCGCAGGTAACTGCATGACTCAAATAACCGACACGGTTGCAGGAGAAATCCTGCAACCGTTTTTTATGCAGGTTTTCCAACACCTTTGGGAAAAGCGCTCCCTGACTACAAAATGAATTTCCTGCACGGATAACTCCCATTTTAAATAGTGTCTGCTAAAAAATACATATAATACTTTTAATGAGCTGGTTATATGATTTTATTATTTTTAAAGTGCAAGGGAAATATGCAATCCTTACAATTTCCATACGTTCAATGTTTCGGTGCTCTTCACCTTTTGATCTGTTTTTCGCTATTACTGCAAATAGTATGGTGCTCTGCACCTTTATTTATATCATAAAAGCTGCTTAAATAAAGCCACAGAGTGGCGTCATATTTGTAGTCAGCGAAAAGAGTATCGAGATTTAAGGTGCAGAGCACCGAAATCTAAAATCCTTAAAAAATGTTTGAGTTCTCCAGCTGACCCTAATTACAGAATCTTCTTTAAAGATTGTATTTTACATATATTTGTAACGTAATACGCAGAACCCAAGTACGGAACATTCTGTAAATTCAGTTAAAATAATTTCACTTTTTAAGTTATCCTATGAGCTGGGGCTACTTGCACATGATAATCAACCACTTCCCTATCGTTGGCACGATTATCGGAAGCATTTTAGTTATTGTCGGCTTAGTGTTTAAAAATGAAGGAGTTAAAATAAGCGGACTATGTATAATTGTTTTTGCAGCTTTAATGGCTGTGATTGCTTACCTCACCGGCGACTCAGCCGAAAATGCGGTGCAAAACCTGCCCGAAATAGCCGAAAGCCTTATAAACCGTCACGAAGACATTGCAACAATAAGCATGTACCTGATGATTCCGTCAGGTTTATTGGCGGCAATGACACTTTATAGCATCTGGAAAAAGGAAAATTCCGTTGTTTTTCTATTGGTAATAACACTAGTGTTTACATTGATCAGTTCAGCAGCAATGGTATTTACAGGATATACCGGCGGACAAATCAGGCATTCTGAATTCAGAAGTGATTCTTCAAAACAATATATAATTGATCATCAGAATAATGAAAAATCAAATGAATGAAATAGACTTCGTTATACTTACAATTGATTGGATTTCAAAAACCTGATCATATGAGTACCTGATAACATAACATCAATAGATTCATTATTTCCAATAAAAACAACTGCTCAATGAAACAAAAATTTACGATTTCATGGTTATTGATCTTTCTGGTTTTTCCCGGTTTCGCACAGGTATTTTCGCCTGTTGATGCAGGAATGACAAGTGTTGGCCGCAGTTCAGTCGCATGGGGCGATTACGATAACGATGGCGACCTCGATGCACTAATTACAGGCGATCATGGAACCGGCCCTTATGTTGCCGCAGTTTACAGGAATGATGCCGGCGAATTTACTAATATAAATGCCGGGTTAACAGGAATTTACAACAGCGCTGTGGCCTGGGGCGATTACGATAATGATGGTGACCTCGATATTGTAGCCGTTGGAAGGAATAGCAGCAATTCAAAAACATTTATTTATCAGAATACGAACGGAACTTTTGTGCTGAAAGAAGGTTTGCTTCCGGATATAGGTTCGGATGGCGCAGTTGCGTGGGGCGATTATGATGGTGACAATGACCTGGATATCCTGTTAGCCGGTGCATATACCTGCCGCATTTTAAACAATAATTCAGGCGTTTTCACTGATATTAATGCCGGTCTGCCGGGTGTTACCAACTGTTGGGTCGACTGGGGTGATTTTGATAACGATGGCGACCTCGATGTTTTCGTTACTGGTGACCTTGGCGGGATAATGTTTTCTGCAATTTACAGCAATAATTCAGGCGTTTTCACCGAAATGCCGCAGGCTGGAATTATACCTTTAGCCGGTGGCTCTGCCTCATGGTCCGATTTCGATCATGATCGTGACCTGGACTTGCTTATCACAGGATTTAACGAGTACCTGGAACCACAGACAACCATATTCAGCAACCTTGGTAATATGGAATTTATGGATGTTTACCCCGGTTTGATTGGTGCTTCCTTAGGCACAGCTGCATGGGGCGATTATGATAACGACGGCAAGGCAGATATTCTGCTCACTGGTCAAAATGCGGGTTGCGGAATTCTTTCGAGCATGGTTTATCACAACGATGGCAATTCGATATTCACTGATATTAATGCCCCGCTCGATGGTGCAGAAAGAGGCTCAGCCGCCTGGGGCGATTTTGAAAATGATGGCGACCTCGATTTACTTATAACAGGAGTGAGTGGAGACGGAGCACCTGGTACGCGGCTTTATACTAACGATGCCGGGACTAACCAATATTCTGCCAATCAGCCGCCTACTGCACCTTACGGACTGAGTATGTATATCGATGGGCACACTGTTTATCTGGGATGGCTCGATGCTGCCGACGATCACACACCAGCAAAAGGACTCACTTACAACCTGCGGATCGGGACTACTGAAGGCGGACAGGACGTGATGCCCTCGATGTCAAACGTAAACACAGGTAAACGCCTGATGCCACAAGCCGGAAATATGGGAAACAATACTGATTGGATTGTGAACCTGCCTGACGGCAATTATTTCTGGAGTGTGCAGGCGATTGATCATTCCTTTGCTGCTTCCGCGTTTTCGTGGGAACAAACTTTTACAATACTCAATGTGAATGTTGAAAATCAAAAACAACTGCCTGTGTTGATTGCACAACAAGGCGCAGAAAAGCTACTTGTTACACTGCCATTCCCTGGTAAAGCAAAAATACAGGTCACCGATAGTAAAGGTTCAAATATGATAAGTTCAGAATTTGAAAACGAAACTTTACTTTCTTCAACTAACTGGTCGAAAGGAATTTACATCATAAAAATCAGTTTGCCGGGATACCCTTCTTTTAGTACTAAAATAGCAAAATAAAATCCCTGCGAACATAAAAAAACACCCGTCAGATAAAACTGAACGGGTGTTTTTTTTGATGTTCTAAATCTGCCTATGAATTGGAATTCAGTTCATCAGCATAATATTTATAGAACCAGGTGATGGTTTCAATTCCTTTATAAAAACATTCCAGATGGTAGTTTTCATTAGGCGAATGCGCTGCATCAGTATCAAGACCAAAACCCATCAGGATGGATTTTATTCCTAAAACCTGTTCAAAAGTCGAAATAATCGGGATACTTCCCCCGCTGCGGGTCGGTACTGGTTTTATTCCAAAAGTTTTTTCGTATGCATTGCTTGCTGCGCGATAGGCTGCTGTGTTGGTAGGTGCCACATACGGATATCCGCCATGATGTTCTCTTACAGTAACTTTTACGCAATCAGGAGCAATTGATTCGAAATGACGGGCAAATAAATCCGCAATTTTGTGTGGATCCTGGTGAGGAACCAATCTCATACTTATTTTTGCGAAAGCTTTTGCGGGCAATACCGTTTTTGACCCTTCGCCTGTATATCCGCTCCAGATGCCGTTTACATCCAATGCCGGACGAATTCCTGTACATTCGTTTACAGTATAGCCTTTTTCGCAGAGTGTTGTCTTAACATCGAGTTTCCTTTTATATTCCTCCAAATTAAACGGTGCGCGGGCCATATCGGTGCGTTCTTCTTCTGAAAGTTCAAGTACGTCATCATAAAAACCTGGTATTGTTATATGGTTGTTTTCGTCGTGCAGGGAAGCAATCATCTTGGCAAGAATAGTTGCCGGGTTACCAACAGCACCGCCATACAAACCGGAATGCAGGTCTTTATCCGGACCGGCCACTTCCACTTCCATATAAGCCAAACCGCGCAATCCTACCGTAATACTTGGAATATCGATAGCAATCATACTTGTATCCGAAACCAGTATCAGATCAGCTTTTAACAGATCTTTCTGACCTGGAAGCCATTTACCCAGTGCCGGCGAACCCATTTCTTCTTCACCTTCAATCATCCATTTTACATTAAACTGAAGCTGATTGGTCGAAACCAGGTATTCAAAAGCTTTTACCTGCATAAAAAGCTGGCCTTTATCATCCACAGCGCCACGGGCAAAAATTTTACCATCGCGAACTTCAGGCTCAAAAGGAGGCGAATCCCAAAGATCGAGAGGATCAACAGGCATTACATCATAATGTCCATACACAAGGATTGTTGGCTTGGCCGGATCAATAATTTTTTCGCCATAAACAACGGGATGGCCTGTGGTTTCCAATATCTCCGCTTTATCAACACCCGCTTTAAGCAATTGATCAACAAGATATTGTGCTGTTTTTACCATATCCTCTTTATGCTCGCTCTGCGAACTGATGGAAGGAATTCGGATAAGGCCAAACAGCTCATCAAGGTAGCGTCCGGAATTCGATTGGATGTGGGCTTTTAGATTTTCCATATATTGACTCTGGTTTATTGGTTTTTAAGCATTAAATAGAAAGGAGGCAATCAGTTTTGATATTCATTTTCAAAAATACAGTAAAAACATATGTACTTACTGATTTTATGAATTTTTTAGACTTTCCCGGGCTGAGAGGATCACTTTTTTTCAGTGGATTCAAAATACTTTATTTCAAATAATTCCCCATCGAATTTACCGTACGTGAAATGTGTTACCCAATCGCCAAGTATAATGCAACTGGCTTTTTCTGAAACCTTTATATTAGTCGGAACATGTCTGTGCCCAAATACAAAATAATCGACATCAGGCATTTGGGTTGCCATTTCGCGCGAGTATATAAGGAGTTTCTCCTTGTCAACCTCTAAAAAATTTTCGTCCTTATCTTGCTTTATCATATTCGAAATACGGCTGCCACGGGAAAAATACAGTCCCATTTTTGTTCCCAGGTCGGGATGAAGCCAGCGGAAGAGAAACTGGTTGAATTTGGAAAGAAATACCTTTTTCAGAAATTTATACCCTTTATCACCCGGACCCAGACCATCGCCATGTGCGAGAAAAAAATTCTTTCCTTTCAATGTTATTTCCAGCGTATCGTCGTGAATCGTAACTCCCGCTTCCTCATTGAGATAATCGAATGCCCAGAAATCGTGGTTTCCCTTAAAAAAATGAACGGGGATTCCTTTGTCATTCAATTCGGCAAGTTTACTGAAAAGCCGTGTATATCCTTTGGGCACAACGGTTTGATACTCATACCAGAAATCGAAAAGATCACCCATCAGGTAAATGGCCTCAGCATCAGCAGCTACCATGTTCAGCCAACGTATCAATCTCTTTTCGCGAACCAGGCTACTCAACCTGTCGGGGATGCCAAGGTGAAAATCGCTTGCAAAATAGATGCTGGTTTTATGAGGTGCCATCAGGATTTTAATTTTTTTATAAAAGGAGTAAATTGTACGCTATAGGTTTAAAGAGTTTTTTCGGGTTTCAGCCGATCAGAGTTCCGTAATCCAACATCAAAGATTCATTTTTATCAATGACTCCAACTGACTTAATTCAGGCTGACGGGCAATTATTGTTCCATTTCTGGCTACCAGAATCATATTAGGAAGTTGGCGTACACCATAGGTTTTACTGAATTCCGATGCAAGTCCTTTCGTATCAATCACATTCATCCAATAAGCCCGGTCGATGAGGCAGGCCTTTTGCCAAAGATCAGCGTCCGAATCAACAGATACCGCAAATATTTCGAAACCGCGGTTGTGGTATTTATTGTACAAAGTTGTAAGGTTCATGTTTGTCTGTCGGCTGAGCGCATTCCAGCTGCTCCAGAAATAAACCAGCACCAGCTTTCCTTTAAGCGACGAAAGACTAATTTCATTTCCCGAAGTATTGGGTAAAATTATTTCAGGCGCAGGCATACCCGCTTTCAGCAGGCTGTCGCGGATTTTCATATCATCCATCTCAGCCCTGAAATCGAGCATGCGAAGGTGAAGCGAATTTACCAGACTGTTTTCGGGATGTGCGATCATAAGCGCACTATCGAGTTTCAGATACAATTCGGGATGAGTTTTTTCGGATACTAACGGGTTGGGTCCAAAATTTTCAGAAATCACCAGCAACGAGGCAAGGGAGCTGGGATGACCGTTGATAAACTCAATTACTTTCTCCTTCTGAAAATTAAATATTTGCAGGTAAGCAGAGTCCAGCGAGTTTTTAATAAATTGAAAATCAGGATTCATGCGACTTTCGGTAAAAACACCGGAAAGCGAATCGACTTTTTTGAGGTTAGCCATTGTAAACTGATTGAAAACAGCCAAAAGTTCCGAATCCTTCGAGCCTGTAACAGTATAAGTATTCCTTAAAGCGTTGCCATCACCCGTAAGGATTAAATTTTCGCCTGGTGCAATTACAAGTGTTATTTCATCTTTCGAACTGCTTTTCAAAGTGTAACAACCGGCTTTCTCTACGGCAAGTGAAACAGTGAATTTGCCGTCAGCATCCGTACTCGCCGAATCGATAAGCGGCTTGCTGGTGGGCAAAACCTGGTAAATAAGTAGCTTTGTCTCAGGCAAATTGGTAAAAGTACCGCTGATGGTTGCATTATCTTCCGAAATGAATTTGCATCCCTGGAAAACCAGTAAAACAAGGAGTATAAAAGGAAAAATGACTTTATTGGCCATACTAAACATGTGCTTTGGGGCAAAGATCGGAAAAATGATTGAATACGCCTTTCTGTAATTGATTGGATCAGATTTAAATAAAATATTGGCTGAATTAATGAACATTCGTTAATGCTAAAGCTCTGAAAATTACACAATATTTCATTGGTTAAGTTAACAATTAATCTGATTTGACTTTCGCACAGCCCTTCTGTTAGCAATAAATGTTACATGAGATTTTTTCAGCATTATTACCGCTTTTAAAATGATACTGTAACCTGCCTTTAAAACACCTAAGAATTATTCCGCTTATCATTTGATTTCATATCAATAATTTCATATATCTTTGCAGCTTCAAATATTCCTTTCGTAAAAACAAGGAGGTTTGAGTTATAAAGAAGAGGGAAGAGAACAGGCTCAGCGAACCTCTGGCAACCACCACCACCCGGTGCGTAAGGTGCCAAAACCTGATCCCGATATTTCGGGAGATTATAATTGAAACACACTCCTGCTCCCGGAATCGGAGATAATGAATGTGTTAAGTTAAAAACTTCTGTACTGCTGCTTTGTTTTAGGTATGCAGCACGGATAAATATTTAAATCATATGCACGAAAGGAACAAAATATACAAAGTTTTAGAGGAGCGCGTTTTAGTGCTCGATGGCGCAATGGGCACCATGATTCAACGGTACAAACTTTCGGATGCCGACTACCGCGGAACCCGTTTTGCATCGCATCCGATTGATCTTAAAGGGTGTAACGACTTGCTTTGCCTTACCAAACCGGAAGTCATCAGCCAAATTCATGCTGCTTACCTCGAAGCCGGTGCCGATATTATTGAAACAAATACATTTAATGCCACTTCGGTATCCATGGCTGACTACCAGCTGGAATCAGTTGTGTATGAAATAAATGTTGCTGCCGCCAAAATTGCTGCTACCGAAGCTGCAAAATTCACAGCCCTGAACCCCGAAAAACCTCGTTTTGTAGCCGGTGCCGTAGGGCCAACCAGCAAAACAGCAAGCATGTCGCCCGATGTAAACGATCCGGGATTTCGTGCTGTAAGTTACGATCAGCTTAAAAATTCATATTCTGAGCAAGTTAATGGATTAATTGACGGTGGTGTCGATTTGTTGCTTGTCGAAACTATTTTCGATACACTTAATGCCAAAGCAGCCTTGTATGCTATTAACGAAATACTTGCTGCACGAAATCTGCGCATTCCGGTAATGGTTTCGGGAACAATAACGGATTTAAGCGGCCGCACGCTATCGGGTCAAACGGTGGAAGCTTTTTTGAATTCGGTTTCGCACATCGACCTTCTGAGTGTTGGCTTTAATTGCTCCTTAGGTGCCGAGCAACTCAACCCGTTTATCGAAGAGCTTTCGCGCAAAGCGCCCTTCTATGTAAGTGCTTATCCGAACGCTGGTTTGCCCAACCAATTTGGCGAATACGACGAGTCACCACTTCAGATGGCAACTCATGTAAACCCTATACTTAAGAACAAATCAGTTAATATTATAGGTGGATGCTGCGGCACAACGCCGGAACACATCAGTGAATTGTGCCGTATTGCCGAACAATCAACACCCAGGCCTTTACCTGAAATAGATAAACATCTTCGCCTGAGCGGGCTCGAACCTTTATTGGTTTTTGCCAACAGCAATTTTATTAATATCGGCGAACGCACCAATGTTTCCGGTTCCAAAAAATTTGCAAGGCTTATCCGTGAGGAAAAATACGACGAAGCCCTTTCCGTTGCCCGCGAGCAGGTAGAAGCTGGTGCCCAGGTGCTGGATATCAATATGGACGATGCCATGCTTGATTCGCAGCGCGAAATGGTGCGTTTCCTGCATATGCTGATGTCGGAACCGGAAATTGCGCGGGTTCCCATTATGGTCGATTCATCCAAATGGGAGGTTATAGAAGCCGGTTTAAAATGCCTGCAAGGCAAAGCTATTGTGAATTCCATCAGCATGAAAGAAGGCGAAGATGCTTTCAGGGAACATGCACGTAAAATCAGGAATTACGGAGCCGCCATGGTGGTTATGGCTTTCGACGAACAGGGACAAGCCAGCACTTTCGAACGACGTATCGAAATCTGCGAACGCGCTTATAAAATCCTGGTGAATGAAATAGGTGTTCCTCCCGAGGATATTATTTTCGATCCGAATATTCTTGCCATTGCTACAGGAATCGAAGAGCATAACAATTATGCTATCGACTTTATCGAAACCATTAAATGGATAAAGAAAAACCTTCCATATGCCAGGATCAGCGGCGGAATCAGCAATTTGTCGTTTTCCTTCCGCGGAAACGATATTTTACGCGAAGCCATGCATTCGGCTTTCCTTTATCACGCCATAAAAGCCGGTATGGATATGGGAATCGTAAACGCCGGTAATCTTCCGGTTTATGATGATATTCCGGCTGATTTGCTCGAACTTATCGAAGATGTACTTTTCAACCGCAGACCCGATTCAACCGAAAGGCTGATTGATTATGCATCGAAAATGAAAACCACCGAAAAGACCGAAGCAGCTGCAAAAGCATGGCGAAGTCTGCCTGTTAACGAACGCCTCACCTATGCGCTGGTTCATGGATTGGATGCCGATATAGCAACTGATGTGGAAGAAGCCCGTCCGCATTTTGCTAAAGCATTGGAAGTTATTGAAGGTCCTTTGATGGCCGGAATGAATGTGGTTGGTGATTTATTCGGAGCCGGAAAAATGTTCCTTCCTCAAGTAGTGAAAAGCGCCCGGGTTATGAAAAAAGCTGTGGCCGTGCTGCTTCCATACATCGAAGCGGAGAAAGTAAAAGGGGAAGGAAGTTCGGCAGGTAAAATATTGATGGCCACAGTTAAAGGCGATGTACACGATATTGGTAAAAACATTGTTGGTGTTGTGCTTGGATGCAACAATTACGAAGTTATTGACCTGGGTGTAATGGTTCATGCCGAAAAAATACTGGATGCTGCTATCAGAGAAAAAGTGGATATCATAGGATTGTCAGGATTGATAACACCTTCATTGGAAGAAATGAGTTTCGTAGCTTCGGAAATGGAACGCCGTGGATTTATACTTCCATTGCTCATTGGTGGAGCAACCACCAGCGAAATGCATACCGCGGTTAAAATTGCGCCTGAATACAGCCAGCCTGTAGTGCATGTTCGCGATGCTTCGAGGGCTACCAGCGTAGTAGCTGCCCTGCTTTCGAAAGATAACAAACAGCCGTTTGTTGATTCGGTTAAGGGAAAATATGCTCAACTTAGGCACAAACATGAAAGTACACGAGCCGGCGTTACCTATTTGTCGCTGTCGCAAGCAAGAGCCAACCATTTCGAAACCAACTGGAAAAACTTTAAACCTTACAAACCATCCTTTCTAGGTGTTAAACATCTTGAAAGTTATCCGCTTGAAGAAATCAGCAAATACATCGACTGGACGTTTTTCTTCCATGCATGGAAAATGAGCGGTAAATATCCTGCCATTTTTGATGATCCGGCAAAAGGTACTGAAGCCCGCAAACTTTTTAACGAAGCACAGGTACTTCTTAAAAAGATTATTGATGAAAAAATGGTTCAGGCTAATGGAGTGTTTGGATTCTTTCCTGCCAACGCAACTGGCGACAGTATCGAACTCAGCCTTGAAGGAAACAAAAAATCCATGTTGCATTTCCTCCGTAACGAAGAAGAAAAGGAAAATGAAATCCCCAATCTCTCACTCGCTGATTTTATTGCGCCGGATGATGCCGGCTACAGCGATTATATCGGATTGTTTGCCATTACTGCCGGACTTGGTATTGAAAAATGGGTGAAACTTTATGAAGATCAGAATGATGATTATAATGCCATAATGGTAAAAATTCTTGCCGATCGCTTAGCTGAAGCTTTTGCTGAACTTCTTCACGAAAAAGTCCGCAAGGAATATTGGGGATATGCCAAAGACGAAATCCTGACAATCGACGAAATTATTCACGAAAAATATGCCGGAATTCGTCCGGCACCAGGTTATCCTGCCTGCCCCGAGCATAGTGAAAAAGGCACTATTTTCAATCTGCTAAATGCTGCGCAATCAGGCATTTCGCTTACCGAAAATTTTGCTATGTATCCGGGAGCAGCTGTTAGCGGTTACTATTTCGCACATCCTGAA
This sequence comes from Bacteroidales bacterium, assembly GCA_038249705.1. GTDB lineage: Bacteria > Bacteroidota > Bacteroidia > Bacteroidales > UBA4417 > UBA4417. The sequence continues at coordinate 57,753 of JBBSDC010000004.1, forward strand.
GCCCAGTATTTTGCGATAAGCAGGATTAGTAAAGAACAGGTTGAAGATTATGCTTCGCGTAAAAACATGTCAGTAAAGGAAATCGAAAAACTGCTCGCTTCGAATTTGAATTATTGAGAAAAGGCTGGAAGACGGAAGACGAGCGAAAAGTGCCCTTCGACTCCGCTCAGGGTGACGGAATAGTGAAAAGGGAAAAGGGAAAAGGGAAAAAGGAACTAAAATTAAAATCCATAACTAAATGTCACCACTGAACCTTAAAACGCTCATTAACACATTCCTATCTTGGTGATAAACATAGGATTGAGAAAAATGTCTTCTGACCTGGATGATCAAACCTCATTTTAAATTACAGAACAATCAAAGTAGCTGAATAAAATTTACACGAAGAACTATCCCAATGAAAGTAACTGACTATATACTAGAAAGCAAAGGAAAAACACTTTTTACGTTCGAGCTGCTGCCCCCGCTAAAGGGAGAAAATATTGATTCCATATACCAGACAATTGAACCATTGGCTGAATATAATCCCGCTTTTGTTGACGTAACCTATCACCGCGAAGAAGTTATTCTCAAGGAGCGCGAAGATGGTTTGCTTGAGCGGCGCACTGTGCGAAAAAGGCCCGGAACGGTTGCTATTGCCGCTGCCATAAAATTTAAATATGGCATTGATGTGGTTCCGCACCTTATCTGCGGAGGTTTCAGTCAGGAGGAAACCGAAAATGCGCTTATCGACCTTCAGTTTCTGGGTATAGATAATATTTTACTCATTCGCGGCGATAACCTGCGTGGAGAGAAACAATTTAAACCTGAACCCGACGGTCACCGCTTTGCCCTCGATCTTGTGAAACAGTCTGTTAAACTTAATGCAGGCATTTACCTTGAAGAAGACATATTAAACCCCGTTCCTACCAATTTCTGCATTGGCGTTGCCGGATATCCCGAAAAGCATATGGAATCGCCAAACCTGGCAACCGACCTTCAATACCTGAAAGCAAAAGTAGATGCCGGAGCTGATTATATTGTAACTCAGATGTTTTTTGATAATTCGAAATATTTTGAGTTTGTAAGCGCCTGCCGCGAAACCGGAATCAATATCCCTATTATTCCTGGACTGAAACCTATTTCCCTGAAATCGCAGCTTTCGACATTGCCCAGGACTTTTTCGATTGATATTCCTGATGCGTTGGTAAAGGAAGTTGAAAAATGCACGGATACTCAGCAAGTGAGACAGGTTGGCGTTGAATGGGCTATACAGCAATCGCGCGAACTTATAAAATTTGGGGTGCCGGTACTTCATTTTTATACCATGGGGAAATCGGATAATATCAGTAAAATTGCGAAAGCGGTTTTCTAACAGTTACAATGTGTAATTGGGTGCCGGCTGTCTTGAATATGGAAATAAGCAAAGTAATTCCTTCTGCAAAACCGCTTGTAAAGGAATAACTCAAGCATATCTAAACCTCAAAATTATTGTCTCAGGCAACGAATCTATATTCAGGCAGTAGTAGTTACTGCCTTTTTTTTACATTTGCGTTTTCAAACTTATTAAATGACAATCTACAACAACATTCTTAATCAATCCAAAGCAGGCAAAAAACAGCTTGCCGTATTAATTGATCCGGATAAACTCCAGAACCATGATGTTGAAAAAATTGCTATAAATGCTGAAAAATCAGGAGTTGACTGTTTTTTTGTTGGCGGCAGTCTTTTGGTAAATAATGAACTCGACCACTGTATTAAAACGCTGAAAGCCAATAGTAAAATCCCTGTAATCCTTTTTCCCGGCAACACTATGCAAATGAGCTGGAAGGCCGATGCCATACTTTTCCTATCGCTCATCAGTGGCCGGAATGCCGAAATGCTGATCGGACGCCATGTTATTGCTGCACCGCACTTAAGAATGAGCCCTTTGGAAGTTATTTCATGCGGTTATATGCTGATCGAAAGCGGTAAAAGTACAGCCGTTCAATACATGAGCAATACAGTTCCGATACCTTCGGATAAAATGGATATAGCTATCTGCACAGCAATGGCGGGCGAAATGCTGGGATTAAAACTTATTTACCTCGAAGCCGGAAGCGGTGCACAACAAAGTGTTCCGGTTCAAATGATTGAACAGGTAAAGCAGAACATACGCATTCCAATGATTGTTGGAGGTGGCATACGCACGCCCGAAAAAGCAAATGAAGCCGCTGCAGCCGGCGCCGATATTATTGTAGTAGGAACCGCATTTGAAAAAAAATCAGAGTTGATAGCCGAAATAGCAGATGCGGTGCATAGGGCAGGGAATTAATTATGATCTCCTATTTTCAGCAGTTCCAAAAAAAATTCAGTTAATGATTATCAGATGGAGAAATTTCAAGGGAAATATCGTATTTCATCTACCCGGCTTAAATCCTGGGATTATGCATCAGAAGGAATATACTTTATTACAATTTGCACAAAAAACAGAGAGCATTATTTGGGCGAAATTGTACGATCTATCAGAAAACAAAATGAAATGAAGCTCTCTGTATTAGGGATGGCAGTTGAAATGGAATGGTTGAGAACACCAGAAATAAGGCCGGATATGAACCTTTCCTTAGGAGAATATCAGGTAATGCCAAATCATTTTCATGCCATTTTGATAATTGGCGAAAATCAATTTAATACAAATAAAACGATAGATGATCCGCGCACAAATCCTGCCGATCCCCGTAGAGACGCGATGCTCGCGTCTCTGAACAATTCAGATTCCAAATCAGATACAGACGCGATGCTCGCGTCTCTGAACAATTCAGATTCCAAATCAGATACAGACGCGATGCTCGCGTCTCTGAACAATTCAGATTCCAAATCATATCCAGACGCCATGCTCGCGTCTCTGAACAATTCAGATTCCAAATCAGATCCAGACGCGATGCTCGCGTCTCTGAACGATCCGGATTTCAATCAAATTTCCGAATTGGAGTACCAGATGATCATACAAAGCAATACAAAAGGAATAAACAAATTTGCCCCTCAATCGAAAAATTTAG